>CALLLZ010000083.1 GCA_938008005.1 uncultured Marinicella sp.
AACAAAGCCTGTTCCGCTATCGAGAGTCTCTCAACCGGTTTAGCAAAATAGTATTGAGCGGCTTCTACCACACCATGAACAGCCACTTTGCCATCTTGTCCCCAATACACTTCATTGAAATAAGATTCCAAGATTTCTGCCTTAGTCAGTTTTGACTCTAATAGGGTGGCAGCCAAAGCTTCATGTAATTTCCTCAATAAGCTATTGTGGCTATAGTGCAGTTTGTTTTTTACCAATTGTTGTGTGATGGTACTACCACCTTGTACCACTTCACCAGCCATTAAGTTTTTAAATGCCGCACGAATAATTCCAAACCAAGAAACGCCATGGTGATTTTTAAAATCACGATCTTCTACTGCTTGTAAACCCTTGACCATGGTCTCAGGAATGGCGATGAGTTTAATCGGTAATCTATTTTCGAAGTCAGTGGTGAAAAACCGACCAATAATGGGCGGCTCTAATCTAGCTAATTGTGGAGAAATGGTTTGAATCTGTTGCTGACTCACAGTCAGTTTAATCGATTGGGGTTGGGTCTTGGCATCTGGAAAGTTAAAACCTTTGGTTTGAATCCAAAACGTGCCATCTTGGTATTTATATTGCCCGGTTTTCGGTTGGCCTGAAGTGGTTCTATAACCCAATAAATCCAGTTCAAAACTCAAAGCTTCAGGTGAAATGCGCTGACCTTTATAAAGCTCCAATGAACGCGCATATACCACCGACGGGATATCCCACCGGTCTTTAACAATGGTGTCAGTGATGTAATTGATGTAAAAATACCAAGGAATCAACAAACCTGTCAACAAACCAATAACAAAAATAACAGCTTTGAAAAGCAGTTTTTTGAGTGGTGACTTAAATCGTTTTTTGGTTTTTTTCTTTCTTGCCACTTTATTTCTTCATCAGCATTTCAAATTACACTGCTTGGATACTTGACTGAGTTCACAAAAACAGTTGTCGCATGTTAACATGAGATTAAACCTTTGTGCTTACAATGGTGGCTTTCGAATAATGAAGAGAACAAATCATGAGACTTAAACAAATTATTTTAACTTCTGCCTTATCTGCAGCTTTATTCAGTGGTGGAGTATGCGCAGACACAACATTGACTTACAACAATGCAAAGGGCAAAGAAAACAGCAAAATGTTTTTAAGCAATGGCTGGGCAAAGGTCACCAATAACAGTGATGTCAACACAGCGTTAATCTTCAACACCCAACAAAATTCATTTACTGTAGTTAACCATCAGGATCAAAGTTATATGGTTTTTGGTGAAAAAGAAATAGCTGCATTGGGTGATATTTCAAACATGGTAGATCGCATGTTGGAAGAGCAATTAGCGCAAATGCCTGCTGCACAAAGAGAGCAAATGCGTGGCATGATGAAATCCATGATTGAAAAACAAATGCCTAAACAAGCTGCCTTGCCAACGTATGAAAAAACCGGCCAATCTTCAAGCTACAACGGTTTTAATTGTGATGAGGTTATACAATCTGTTGGGGGCAAAAAACAAGGAGATTTATGCGTTGCCGACTACCAAGCCTTAGGTGTAGATTCTATCGATTACGCAGCCATTAATCAATTCATGACGATTGCTGAGAAAATGGCTTCTCAATTTGGCCAATCACAAGGGATGAACTTTGCAGCCGTTGGAGACGTCTTACCGGTTTACTATGAACTAGGCCAAGAAAAAGCCTATTTAACAGCTGTTAATAATGATAATTTAAGCGCCGCAATATTCCGTGTACCTGAAGGCTACAAAGAGCAGTCTTTGCCCAAAGAAATGTTCAAGTAACACTAACCCGATTCAGAATGTTTCAAGCCCTGCCTTTTTACAGGGCTTTTTTGTGCCTGCTACAGTTGTCGAATATCACCCCTTGACCCACTGAATTTTGGTAGAATGCGCAGATGTTTAAATTAGTTCACATTGTCTATTACAACAGCGCCGAAAACAAACGTTCAGGTTCTGAGTTATACCGCACTCATCATCAATTCGATGAACAGTTAATCCAAGAATTGCAACAACAAATTAAAGATCCACACCCTGTAATAATAGTCAATGCGAAAGCACATTTACCACCCCATTGGCAACCCAGGTTACTGCAAGCAATGGTTGAGAATGATGCCATCAATCACATCAGCGCACTGAATACCCAACAACACGAATTGTCACCAATAACTGAAGATTTTTCAGGTACCCTTGCCCAATTAGATCAGGCCACGTATTTATTACAAAGCCCTCAATACTTTCTCAGCAACAAGCTCAACAAGTCTTGCTTTGCGGTAAGAAATGTTGGGATGTTAATCACAGACGAGCCTCTATTTGCTGTCAATAATTTGGTGGTTGATATACCAACCAAACATCAACCCATTGTTGCTGCTGAACAACTGGAAATAGGTGATCAGCGACCCTTACCAGTCCATCCGCTGGCCGAACTTCAAATAAAACTCAGCCATGCCGAACCTGAAAATATAAAAGCTGGTTATCCAGGTTTAGATAAAAAACCCATCGTACTACATACAGTTATGGACTGGGGAGGCGGTGTGCATCAATGGGTCAATGACTTTATTGATAACCATGATAACATGCACCACTTGGTACTCAGCAGCCAAGGCGAGTTTTTTCGACAACAACAAGGTGAGCGTTTCAAACTAACCTGGCAACACACTTCAGGCTTGGTAATCAATAAATTTCATTTAACCCAAGCCATTAAAGCCACAGTGTCACACCAACTCCCGTACCAAATGATGGTTGATTCAATCATCAAGCGCTGGGATATTAATCAACTCATCGTCTCCTCTTTGATTGGTCATGCTATGGATTGTCTGAAAACCGGCTTACCAACACTGCGAGTTTTACATGACTATTTTCCACATTGGCCCAGCTTAAACGCACAATTAGATGCTACAGTCATTTATCAAAAAACCACTGACCAAGCATTGGTTGATACCAAAAAAGAACCATTCGGTGAAATAGACCCAACAGAATTAACACGTTGGCAAAGCACTAACAATGAACTGCTTCAACAAGACAATGTCACAATCATTGCACCAGATGAGTCTGTAAAAGTTAATTTACTGAAACTACCTCATTCATCATGTTATGAAAAAACTCAAATCATTCCACATGCCTTAACCCCACTCAAACCCATTGAATACCGAGCAGAAGGTTCGCCTTTTAAAGTGCTCATTTTAGGTAGAGTCAGTCCACCAAAAGGACAGTTTTTATTACATGAGTGTATTAAAAAACTGGCAGATAATGACACCATTGAGTTTGTTATGTTAGGTGCCGGAATCAATGGTCAAGAATTTGAAACCTATGCCAACACCCGTGTCATTGCTGATTATGCACAAACTGATTTAACTCAGCATTTAAGTCATATCTCTCCACAATTGGCATTACTTACTTCAATCACCGCTGAGACATTCAGTTACACTTTAAGCGAATTACAGATGTCTGGTATTCCAGTTTTAGCCACAGCTGTTGGCGCATTAAAAAACAGAATTGAAGATGGCATCAATGGTATATTGGTTGATCCAAAAGCTGAATTCATCTCCAAACAAATACTTAGATTACAAAATCATCCCGAGAAACTACAGCAAATTCACCAGGGAGCGCTGGGTACCAAGCACCTCACTATCGAACAAAACAAAATTGTTTTCTCTGAGTTGCTTGAAAAAAACCAAGTCAAACCCCGGCCTTATAAAACCCATGGTTTTGTAACACCACAACCACTGGCACAGAAATTACAACATACCCAAGGTTTGGTTGAAAATTTAACTCAAACTTTAAATGATACTAAGCTTGACCTGTTAGAAAAGACCAATTGGGCGAAACAACTCACAACACAAAACCAACACTTATCTAGTAACATCGATTCGGATCGCAAAGAAATAAAGCACTTGAAGACATCAATTGACAAACTGTCAGTTTCCCATGCTTCAGAAACAAATCATTTAAAACAAGAAATTAATCAAATCAGTAAACATCTTGACCAAACCAATATTGAATTAGCCGAAACCATAAAAACGCGTGATGCGTTGACGCATGAAAAAGCCGAGTTGGCCCAATCTCTACATGATGTTCAACTCGCCTTGAACCAATCACAGCATACCATTGAACAAATCAAAGCCAGTCGTTCTTGGCGTGTCACTAAACCGTTACGAGCTTTCACCACCTATGCTCGACACAAAAGAAACGCCATAAAATTCAGGTTTTCACAGTTTAAAGGTTTACCCAAACGGGTTTCCAATAGCCTGAAGTCACGCGGGTTAAAACAAACCGCTTTAATCGCGAAGAATAAACTCAATAAACCCAAGCTTCCTTCTGCAGCAACTGCCCATGTGATTACTGAAAACTATCAACCGCTGACCATCCATACCAGCAGTGAACCTTTGGTAAGTGTAGTTATACCTGTCTACAACCAATTTAAACACACCTACCACTGCCTTGAATCATTGGCAAGATTAACTGATAACAGCAGCTTTGAAGTCATTGTGGTTGATGACTGTTCAGATGATGAAACATCTACTGCCATCAATAATATACATGGCATCACCTATCACCGCCAAACTAAAAATGGTGGTTTTATTGAGTCATGTAATACTGGTGCCCAATTAGCACAAGGTCAATATTTACTCTTTCTGAACAATGACACTGAAGTGTTAGCTGGGTGGATGGATGAACTGGTATTAACCTTCGAACAACAACCAGATGCTGGTTTAGTAGGTAGCCAACTACTCTACCCCGATGGGCGACTACAAGAAGCCGGCGGCATAGTTTTCAATGACGCGTCTGGTTGGAATTATGGCCGGCTTGACTCACCTAATACCCCCGAATACCAACACTTGCGTGAAGCAACCTATATAAGCGGCGCCAGCATTATGGTAACTAAAACCTTGTTTGAACAATTGGGGCGTTTTGATCAACGCTACAAACCCGCTTATTACGAAGACACAGATTTGGCCTTTGCAGTGAGAAAGACTGGGCTTAAAGTTTATTATCAACCGCACAGTCAGGTCATACATTTTGAAGGGATCTCTTCGGGTACTGACTTAAACTCTGGTACCAAGAAATACCAAGTCATTAATCAACAGAAGTTTGCTGAAAAATGGCAAGTTGAGCTTAAAGACCAACCAGAACCTGGTTCAGATATTGAACTGGCAAGATTTCAAAACCAACCACGCAGGGTTTTAATTTTTGATGCGTGCACACCAACCCCAGATCAAGACTCAGGCTCTTTACGCATGATGAACTTGATGAAAATATTTAGCAAGCAAGGTTATCAGATCAGTTTTGTGCCTGAAAACATGGCACATTTTAAAAACTACACCCAAGACTTACAGCGAATGGGTGTCGAGTGCATTTTTGCACCAAAATACGCGTCACCTTTAGAGTACTTAAAAACCAAAGGTAAATATTTTCAAACCATTATTCTCAGTAGATACTATGTAGCTGAACCTTTGATGCCAATGATCAGGTCTTATTGTCCACAAGCAAAAATTTGGTTCGACACTGTAGATTTACACTATCTTCGAGAAACCAGAATGGCAGAGTTGGCTGGCAACCAGAAAAACAACAGCGCCGCTATAAAAGCCGCTGAACAAACCAAAGTTAAAGAACTCGGTGTCGCTGAAAACTGTGATTTAACCTTGGTAGTAAGCCCCTATGAACAAAATGTTTTAGCCATAGAAAAGCCAGAGTTGGATGTTGAGGTTTTATCCAACATCCATGAAATACATGGCGGTCACAAGGGTTTTGTTAATAGTTGTGACATCATGTTTATCGGCGGCTATCAACACACACCCAATGTGGATGGCGTGATTTGGCTTGTTGAACAAATTTTACCACTCATATTGGCTCAAGTTCCCGAGCTAAAACTACACATCATCGGTTCTAAAGCACCACAACAAGTGATTGATTTAGGGCTTCACCCCAACATTAAGTTTCACGGTTTTGTTGAAGACATTGAGCCGCTGATGCAAAACATCAGAATTGCCGTCGCTCCTCTTAGATTTGGCGCAGGTGTTAAGGGTAAGGTTAATATGAGTATGAGTTATGGACAACCTGTGGTCGGCACCAAAGTCGCTGTTGAAGGCATGTATACCCAACATGCACATGATGTGATGATGGCTGATGAAGTTGATGACTTTGCAACCTCGGTTATCCGTCTGTATCAGGATAAAAATTTGTGGGAACAAATCTCTAAAGGCGGCTTGGAAAACGTACAGAAATGGTTTTCATTTGAAGCTGCACAAAAGACAGTCGCTGAGTTGCTAAAAAAATATTAAGCTCGCTAGGCCAGACCCAAAAAGTAAACTTTCGCATGGCTTTTTTATTAAAAGCCATTAAAAAAACTATCGATCTGTTTGATATTTAGCTACAATTATAAATGTGTCTGTTCAAAAAGAGTACGAAAGTCAGCGGACATAATAGAACACAATATCAGTTAAAACAGTTTCACAGAACTGCGAATAATGAAGAAAATTAGAAGGTAAATTGGAATGGCTCACTTAAAAAACAAACAGTTGTTGATGTGCATTCTTGCAGCACTCATGCTACTTTTGGCTTGGATTGAAACCGCAGGTTTTCAATGGGCAATGTTGTTATTTACTTTAACCTTGGTGCTAGGCTGGGCCTTTACCTTACCCCTGATAAGAAACCGTTTCGACGACCTGTTTGCAATCAAAGTGAGTTGGATGGTGCCTGTGGCTGCCAGCTTTTGGTTGGCATTAAACTTTTGGTTGAGTGAACAGACTCATGCAACATTGCTAATGACATTGTTAATGAGTTGGCTGACCGGACTGCTGTTGTTTACCAAACTCAACTTAGAAAAAACTATTGCCAGCATGGCTTTGCCCACATTGAGTCTAGTCGTACTGTTTATTATTCAGCCTGCCGATCAATTGGGTTTATCTAGCCCCTTGTTCTTTGTCTTTATTAGTTTATTGATTCTTGGGCTCTTCATCGCAGCAACTAAGTTGTTCTTACTGTTTGAAACTACCAAGAAAAAGAAAAATAAACCACTGCCTGCCAGTTTAACCAAACAAATGAAGAAGGCAGAAGATGCTATCCATGAAGCTTCTGTATTGAAAGAAGAAATTAAAGGCTTAAAAGTTGATTTGTCTGCCGCAGAAATGGCAAAAATGGAATTTCTGGCCACCATGAGTCATGAAATTCGTACACCATTGAATGGAATCGTTCCTTTGATCGACATAGTAATGGATACCGAACTCAACGACTTTCAAAAGGACTATTTAACCACTGCCCACACCTCTGCCACACAAATGCAAAAGCTCATTGATGACTTATTGGATTACTCCAAAGTTGAAGCTGGCAAGTTAACCACCGAAGTGACCGGCCTGAAAGTCAGAAAGGTAGTAGGAGAGGTGATGGACAGCTTAAACTCATCTGCTGAACGTAAGGGGTTAGAAATTTCTGCCAACATTGATGAACAAATAAACCCTTTGTTACGTGGAGACCCTATCAGAGTCAGGCAAGTTCTGACCAATATACTTTCCAACGCCATCAAATTCTCAGATCACGGCAAGATAATCGTTGATGTAAAAAAAGTCAAAAACTTCACTACCAAAGAATTAATTCGATTTACCATCAAAGATCAAGGCATTGGCATTTCACCTGATCAAACTGAAAAACTGTTCAGTGCTTTTACCCAAGGCGATAATTCATCGACCAGAAAATTTGGTGGTACTGGCTTAGGCTTAGCCATCAGCAAAAAAATTGTTGAATTATTGAAAGGTCAAATGGGCGTAGAATCTAAGCTTGGAGTTGGTAGTACTTTCTGGTTTGAAATTCCATTTGGCAAATCAGCTGGAGACAGCATTCATGGCGGTACCGAAGTTCATCAGCACCAAGCCATTTTGTTAAATACCAACCCCATTTTATTTAAACGCTTACAGGCTGATTTAGAACATGCTTCTTTACCCGTACAAACTTCATTGAACTACCAACATGCGATTTCAAGAATCCAAGCTGCCCGCGGTATTCAAGATGGTAAAACTTCTCTGTTGTTTATTGACTTTGACACCAATGCCAAAATTTTCCGACAACTGCTGCTGTTGGTTGAAAAAGGCGAACTTGATGATGTTTGGATTTGTGCCATTACCACCGGTGGACACATTGCAGGAGTGAAGCAGTATAAAAACATTCAATTGATGCAGCCCGAAAAAGATGTTGAACTAATCATTGGCGAATTTGAGCGACGTTATTTCCCTGAGGAGGTTTTGGAGCTCGACGAAGAACAGCCTGATCAAGATACAGCCTTTAAAGATCAAAACGAAGATGACGATCAGGATGAAGACATTGAGAAGAAAGGTAAAACACCACCAGCCGTTAACCTAAATGATATTTCTGACACCATCTTATTGGTTGAAGACAACGAAGTTAACCTCAAAGTCGCCCAAAAACTAATTGATTACATTGGCTTTCCTTTTGATGTCGCTGAAAATGGTATGGTTGCATTAAGTAAAGCTAAAAACACACGATACCGCCTGATTTTAATGGATTGCCAAATGCCGGTAATGGATGGTTATTTTTGCACCAAAAGAATTCGCAACTATGAAAAAAACAACATGTTGAATCACACACCGATCATCGCCATGACAGCCAATGCCATGCTTGGTGATAAAGAAAAGTGTCTTGATGCTGGTATGGATGACTACATGTCTAAACCACTGAACCGATATATATTGGAAAAAACCCTCAAAAAGTGGGACCCTTTCACAGCTCAAAAAAAAACAATAAATCCAGCCAACCAGACATCAACGAGCCAAGATGATATCGACACCATTAATTCAAAATGGTTGAACCTAAAAGCTTTGGATGAAATCAAAACATTTATGGGTGATGAAACCAATTCTTTGCTCGATTTGTTTCAACAAGAGTCCCCCAATATGTTGAATCAACTCAATACATTCTGTCAAACCCAGGATTACGCTGAGGCCAGGCAAATTGCACATACGCTTAAATCAACTGCCGCTAATATTGGTGCTTCAGGTTTCAGCCATTACTGTAAAAAAGTTGAGGCTGCTGCGATTGATAAGAAAAAGCCTGAAGTAACAGAGAATATACTTAACGCTCGCAAAGCTTATGTACTCACTGTCAAAGAAATTAAAAAGTACCAAGCCACTGCCTCTTAATAACTCTTAATTGGGTTGAATAATCGCATTTTATTCAGCTGCCATTCAGATAAGCAAGCTTATCTATATAGAGTTGAAAAGCAATGACTTTAGAGGGTTGATTCTATTGCTAACCCATAGTAAATTACACGGCCTTTGACAAAAAAAAGACCAATGAAACGACCCGTACTTTTACCTGCATTGTTGGTATCTTTCGCCTCAGCCTCATATGCCCAAGAAAACGCCTCGGTTGAAGAAGAAAACGATAAAGATATCGAATCGCTGGCTCCTTTGCAAGTTACTGCCAGTAAAACCGCAACTTCTACTAACGACAGTGCTTCGGCAGTATCGGTGGTAACTCGTGAAGACATTAAAAACAAACCAAATACATTACTACCTGATTTGCTTCGTCAAGAATCTGGTGTTTATATCCAACAAACAACACCTGGCCAAGCCATTCCAATCATTCGAGGCTTAAAAGGCTCTCAAAACGTACACTTGGTCGATGGGATGCGTTTGAATACAGCCTTCTTCCGCAATGCTCCAAATCAATATTTGGCTTTAGTAGATTCGTTTATGACCTCACAAATTGAAGTGGTCAGAGGCCCCTCATCGGTACTTTATGGTGGTGATGCTTTGGGGGGTGTGGTTAATGTATTAACCCATACACCTGAATTTTATACTTCTGAGTGGGACTTTAAAGGTCAAGTTTATACCTCTTGGGACAGCGCAGATGAGAAATGGATCAGCCATGCTGGCATTGATTTTGGTAACAACAAAATAGCATCAACCATTGGTATCAGTTATCAAGACATTGGTCAACGAACCACTGGTTCTGGCCAAACCATTCCTTTCACTGAATATACCTCCAGGTCTTTGAACAATAAATGGGTGTTCAGTACCTCTGACAGTTCTAATTGGATCTTTGATATTCAATACACCCACCAACCTTCAACACCTAGGGTCGATAATCTGGTTGCGGGTTTTGGTGAAACCGAACCTGATTCACTGATCTTCGAGTTTCAGCCCAATGAACGTTTATTTTCACATTTAAAATACACCACCGCAAACCCGACCAAATGGTTCGACATTGCTAACTTTCATTTGGCCTACCAAAAAATTACTGATAACCGTTTCAGTCAACCATTGTCAGCCAGCCGCACTGATACCGAACAAAACAACAGTGAACTACTCAGTATGCAAGCTGACTGGAACAAAGCCTTGACTGATGACAGCCTCTTGGTCTACGGGTTTGACACTTATATTGACACCATTTCCAGTTCCAGACAAAGGGTCTTGGCTGATGGTACCGATGTACCTCGCGATTCACGTTACCCTGACCAATCTAAAATGCGACAAATCGCTATTTATGCGGATTGGCATCAATATGTAAATGATCATGAATTCACTATTGGTGGCCGCTTCAGTGACTATGACATCGACCTCAACAGCCCTCAAATCAATAATGACCAACTCAGTTTGAATGATTTAACATGGCATGCCAGTTGGTTATACAAAATCAATGAAGCTGATCGCATTTTCGCCAACATTGGTCGTGGTTTTAGACCACCCAATATATTTGACTTGGGACAGGTTGGAGAGCGACCAAGTAATCGATTTAACATCATCAACCCAAATTTAGATCCAGAATCTGTATTGTCTTTTGACCTAGGTTACAAACATGCTGGTAATGGTTGGCAAGCTGAAGTTGTTGCTTTTGTATCTACCTATAAAGACGTCATTGCTTCTGTTGAAACTGGTGAAATCACAGCCGATGGACTTGATGTTGTCCAATCTCAAAATATCAATGAAGTCGATATTTATGGTATTGAATCAGAGATAAACTACTATTTTGACAATGGCGGTCACTTGTTTGCCAATGTTACATATACCCACGGTACCGAAGAAACTGATACTGGTGAAGGCCCAGCCGATAGAATTCCTCCAACATTTGGTGTAATTGGATACCAACAAGACCTCAACACCCAATGGAATATTCGTTCTCAAGTTCGTTTTGCTGACACCCAAGACCGATTAAGTGCTCGTGATTCAAGCGATGCACGTATCAATCCGTTTGGCACTGGAGGCTTTGTGGTATATGATACCCACTTCACATGGCGACCAGGCATCAGTAGTCAAGTTAGACTGGGCGTTGAGAATATTTTTAACAAGAAATACCGTGAGCACGCATCTGGATTGGATGCGCCTGGTAGAAACTACCACGTTTCTTTGTATTATGATTTTTAAAGTGACTTCATTAAGTCATGTATCAGTGATTAAGGTTTGAAACTATGTTAATTTTTGATAAATCCATGCCTGGCAGAACTGCCACCGCACAATCTCCAGATGAAGTTGATGTCAGTCATTTAATTCCACAAAACTATCAACGTGGCAGCAGATTAGGCATGCCACAAGCCAGCGAGTTAGATGTGGTCAGACATTACACCAGGCTCAGTAAAAAGAATTTTGCCATTGATACCAATTTTTACCCATTGGGTTCATGCACTATGAAATATAACCCAAGGGCTTGTAACTCTCTGGCCATGAAGGATGAGTTTTTAGCCAGGCATCCATTGGCCCATGAAAGCCTGTCACAAGGTTACTTGGCTTGTATGTATCATTTACAACAAATTCTTCAAGCCGTAACCAACATGAAAGGCGTGTCATTAACACCAATGGCCGGTGCACAAGGGGAGTTTTCAGGTGTAGCCATGATCAAGGCTTACCATGATGACCGAAAAGATTTTGACCGCAAAGAGATCATTGTTCCTGATGCCGCTCATGGCACCAACCCCGCCACTGCAATCATGTGTGGCTATAAAGTCAAAGAAATTCGCACAGACGAAGATGGTAATGTAGACATGGATGCTTTAGAAGCGGCTTTGGGCCCCCATACAGCAGGCATCATGTTAACCAATCCATCGACATTAGGGGTCTTCGAAAGTCGAATTAAAGAAATTGCTGATAAAGTTCATGCCGCTGGTGGTTTGCTCTACTATGATGGTGCCAATTTAAATGCCATATTAGGTAAAACAAACCCAGGCATAATGGGTTTTGATGTGATTCATATGAATCTACACAAGACTTTTTCAACACCACATGGTGGGGGGGGGCCAGGCTCTGGAGCCATTGGTGTAAGTGAACGTTTATTGCCATTTATGCCCATTCCCTATATTGGTAAAACTGACGGTAATTATCACTTCATCACTAAACAAGAAGCACCTAAAACCATAGGCCAGCTGTCTACTTTCGCAGGTAATGCTGGCGTTAATTTACGCGCTTATGTTTATGCCCTTTTGAACGGTAAACAAGGCATGCAAAGAATTTCAGAGTTTGCTACTTTGAATGCCAATTACTTAATGAAACGTTTGGAAGCAGTTGGTTTTGATTTGGCCTTTAAAAATCGACGCGCCAGTCATGAGTTCATTGTAACGTTAAAAAAACAAGCCAAAGAACTTGGTTTGACAGCCAGTCACTTAGCCAAAGCCTTACTGGATGAAGACATGCATGCTCCTACTGTTTATTTTCCTTTGCTTGTAGCTGAGTGTTTATTGATTGAACCGACAGAAACCGAATCTAAGCAATCAATTGATGCTTTTGTTGAAGCGATGGCCAAAGTTTTACAAATGGCTAATACAGACATTGAAACCCTGAAGCTTGCACCTTATACCACTCCCATTCGTCGCTTGGATGAAGTAAAAGCGGTTAAAGAACCTAATGTTGTGTTTAAGATTCATGCCTGATACTCTCCATGGCTGATCCCGGCTTTCGTGGCCCCAAACAAATTTACCAAGCCTTTCAATGGTCAATGAAAGGCCTGAAAGCAACCTATCGAGCAGAAGCTTCATTTCGCATGGAAATTTACTTGTTCATTTTGTTGTTGCCTTGTGCCTTTCTTCTGGCTGATAATCATTTTGATATCATTCTATTAATTGGTTCTGCTTTATTGGTTTTACTGGTAGAAATCATTAACTCAGCCATTGAGGCAGTTGTAGATTTAGTTTGTGGGGAAGAAAAGCACAAATTGGCTGGTCGTGCCAAAGACATGGGGTCAGCAGCTGTTTTTATGTCACAAGTTATTGTGTTATTGGTTTGGGCATTAATTTTTAATCATAATATCTTATCTAGTTAGCCTTTTGTTTTTCGGACTCCAAACCTAAATTATCTTAACCTCAGTTCACTGAATTCGCGAACCCTCTACTTTATAACAACCAAATTAAAGGTTATTCTGTTCAAAAAAAACTCTGAATTAAAAGACCAGTCTCTTTATGCATTAATACAGAACAACAAAATATATATTCGTACGACGCATTTACTATTTTAAAAATTTGCACTATACTGTTTGTGAGTGTTTTTTTAAACACATTCTATTTGCTAATCAAACAACAGGATTATATATGAAACTTTTTGCATTTTTATTGCTATCAATTACAGCAACACAGTCGTCTGCGCAAAACCCAGTTGCGATTTCCTATGCTTGCGTATCTTTTACTGGTGGTATTATATTTAGGGGAACCACCACTTCACTAGAACATATGGATAGACTAGAACAATCTTGTTTTCTTTATCGCGGAAGATACTTAAGGACCAGTTATTTGTTCTAACAAAGTAATATTACGCAGGTCATTTAACCATGTTTTAGTTTGCTTGTTTATAAGAGACCTTTGCTTGGTTCTTGGTAGTTGGAAAAAATGTGACTAAACCTCATCAAAAACGGTTAACCTCATTGAGTAGCAGCATATGACTAACTATGTAAGTATAATTTACCAACTACCTATATTTTCCATGGATTGCCAGGGCTCTTGAATAGGCAAAGCACCACCTTGTTGTAACAATTCAATGGAAATATTGTCCGGTGATCTAATGAATGCCATGCGACCATCTCTGGGTGGGCGGTTAATGACCACACCTTGATCCATGAGCTTCTGGCAATATACATAAATATCATCCACTGCATAGGCCAAATGGCCAAAGTTACGCCCTTCTGAATAATTGCTTTCATCCCAATTATGAGTCAACTCTAGCATCGCCGATTCATCATCTGGCGCATGTAAAAACACCAAAGTAAAACGACCCGCCTCAACATCACGCCGACTGTGCTCAACTAAACCCATTTTATTGACGAAAAAATCTAAAGAGTCATCCAAATTACTGACTCGTACCATGCTGTGAAGGTATTTCATATTTTACTAAACTTTTATCTGACCAATGATATTATACTTATTTAATCATCTATGGAACCCCTCAACAGTTGTATCTTGTAGCCCTGTTGACTCTGACAATAATTAGAATCAGGTTTTGATTTCAAAACTCAACACTATGGACTAAAAAGTCCATAGGTTGTTCTGCGTACTAAAGTCCTTACATCGAAACAATATTCCCTATGTTTTTATTTGACAAATCTTCCATGGTATTAAAATAGACATGATTTTATTTTCAATGGGTAGTTGGCTTCAGCCAACCTGCATAACTGATGACTCTAAAACCTGTTGACTAAAGTCAACAACCCAAAAGTGTGTCAAATATTCTTCAAAACCTTAAAGATAAATGTATAGCAGCTAAAAGCATTGCCCTAAAAGTGCATAGTTTTAACTTGCGAACTGAAACAATAAAGTACATGCCATTTTTATGTACTGCTCTTATTGATTGATCAGAATAATATTTATACCATGAAGTTATTAAACGTAAGAGTTATACCAAATTCACTGATAGAGAAAATGGTTACTTGAACAAACACCCCAAATTATTTTAATACTTGAGAAAACAGAGCAATTGTTACAGGTCATGAAATATCCATCTGTGCAAAACAATTATCAAAACCTGGACTCGAGATATGCTCATATCTTTCAAATTGTTTCTTGAGATAAATCTATACTAAATGCCTGCTTTGAAAGTAATGTACGGTTGATTGTAAACCGTTTCAATACCACCTAGAACATCTGTTGGTTTACCAGCCGATACAATTCAATGCACTTATGGAAACACTGATCTATTCATATTTCTCTGCTTGCCTAAGAGTGCCTACTGTTGGTGAAGCTGGAATTTTAAATTCAGCAGAAGCATTTTATATTTATCAGAGCTTTCTTAACTGAATCAATAAAAAGAGGGCAATATAAAATTGCCCGAAGGAGAGGAGATATTCTTTTAACTAAGTTGGATAGTGTCTGAAGATGAAGCAGAATATTCTGTTTTCTAAGTAACAAATACAACATTCGAATCAACGTACAATTTGCCATACACCTCTAAGTTTAAAAGTTCACATATGATTTTAGGCGTTTTTTAACAAGGTTTATGTAGCTACTATGTTTAAAGATGTATCTAAATGTAACACCCCATTGTTACTTGAATGGAATGCCCCCCTATTATCGAAAAAAACCACTCTCTTTCGGCTGTTAAACGCAGCATCAATTAGTTTGGCACGTCATCTACACCAATAAATGGACTTCTTCATTCGCCGAATCCAAAACCCCAATTACCGCCGATCACTACAGTAACCTCAATCAGGGTTTGTTTGGTCAGTCAATAACAAAAACAGCAAAAGCAGTGGCTTAACTATTCAAAACCATCACTGAAAATCAAATCAAAATAGAACTCTAGCGCTCCCGCATCACACTCATTGGTAGAAGATCCATCTCCATCAAGCGGCCTGATTACCCCGTTTTGATCATTGCCTTCACAGTTAATGGAACTGTTAATTAAATCAATCGCTGGACTACCTACTACTAATCCATGGGTCATACCCCTGTTGTCATCAGAACTGTTATCAGTAAGGTCTTCGACTATATTTTCAATTCCAACTGTGGGCACTTTATCTGATACATCTGGAGTCAGAGGTCCAGATATACCATTATTACCCTGTTGGCCAATGACGTTGTAACCACCTGAAAATACTGCAAATAAATCATCAACCTCATTACCTATTTCTGCCACATTTCCAGAGATGATGCTCTGCTCAATAGTGATCGCAGACCCTGCTGGTGGAAAGCTGATGCCGCATGAAACCCCTCCGCCTCTACCTTGGTATGAACCATATCCAGCAGCTGTATTTGCTGTGATTGTGCTACTGGTAATTTTTGCACTGATGATTGAACAATGTATGCCACCACCATTTTCTGCGGCAGTATTGCCGCTGATAGTAGAATTAGTTATATTTAGAGTTATGGTATCTTCACCATTGCCACCCACAATGGCATTTATACCTCCACCACTGCGGTTAGAAGTATTATTGTTAATGCTGCTGCTATTAATGTTTACTGTTGATGCACCGTCTTGATTTGAAATATAAACACCAGCACCGCCGAAAGCCACCGAAAGGTTTTGGTTATTGGAAATATCACTGCCAAGTACTTCTACCTGACTGCCCGCAACATGCAAACCGCCTCCACCACTGAAATAGGTCGGCAAACCGGTGTTGTATTCAACCACAGAGTTGTTGATGGTTGCTACACTGTTATTCATTATTGCTATACCGACTCCACTGTTATTCTTAACCACTACATTGTTGGTATTCAGAGTCCCAGATGACACCCTTATACCCGCTCCATAAGCCGTGCTGTAACCTGTATTCTCCGAAGCACCACCACTCAAAGTGATGTCATTCAAGGTTAAAATGCCTGCTTGTACGTCTACCAACCTGAAGATATCTGTACCATCCCGTTCAACGCTAGACTCATTGCCTTGGATGGTGATGGTGCTGTTAATAATTGGTAAAGCCTCGCTGAGTGTAATCTGGGCTCCTGAGCTTAATACAATCTCATCTGCGCCAGAACCAGCTGTACACTTAGAAACGATCGAATCTGTATTTGCAGCGGTGATTGCTGAAGCCAGGTTACAGTTTGTTTGATCGACTAAGATAACAGCTGCATTAACATCCATCGACTGGATGCTGAGTTCAAATAAAATTGCTGTAGTTAATAGGCACTTTTTATTGCCAAAAATAGTGTTTTTCATGTCAATGTTTGCTATGTCGCTAAAGCACTTACCTTAGCTCAACTTGACACACTGGCACGGTAGCAAATTGTATAGAAATTGTAACTACTTGTAACCCAGTAGGTAGATTCTTAAAGCTGTAAATGCAACCATCAACCCAAACTTTTTTTAGAGTGAAGTGATATCCACTAAAACTAAGATTGCCCTGATTTCATCATAAATAACCAACGTTTTTCAGAGGAAAAACCTTTATCACCATCAATCCACCAAATAGTTTATTGGGTTTCCTTTCCGTGACACCTTAACCATTTCCCGGACTGCTTTGAGCATGGTCGGGGCATGGTAAGGGATGCCGTCTTTGATGGTCCACTGGATACCACCGGTACTCTCTTCACCGGTTAAAGGTTTAATGTTTCTGGGCCACAAAACCGACAAATCTGCCATTGGATTACCATTAACAATCACCAGATCAGCTACATAACCAATGCGGATTTGGCCTAATTTATCTCCCTGACCAAGCACCTGGGCCGAGTTAACAGTGGCATGTTTTAAAACCTCTAATGGATGAAAACCTGCTTCTTGTTGCAGTTGCAATTCACGTAAATAACCAAAACCATAGAGTTGGTAAATATAACCGCCGTCTTCACCAGTGGTAATGATGCCACCTTTATCAGCAAAGTCACGAAGTGCCTTAAACCAAATTTGATAGTTGTTTTTCCAAAAAACTTCATCAGTGGATGTCCATCCCCAGAAAAATGAACCATGTGAATCGGCGCTGGGTTGAAAAAATTTCTCTAAACCCGGATGAAGGTAATCTTTGAACCAAGGTGATGAAATGGCCCGTTGTAAATCTCTGGAAGCTTCATAAATAACCAAAGTTGGGTCCCACGCCACACCCGATTTGACCATTCCTTCAAGCACTTGATCCAATTTATCTGAATCAGCTTCACGCCATAAGCGCCCTGCATAACGAAAACGGTGCAACTCATTAGAGTAGTTCATCTCTGGTGGAAAGTTCTGCACCCCTTTCAATGCCGCATCAGGCACACCATACCAATGCTCAATCGTAGCTGTGCCTGCTTTGATGTTATCCCAAGCATTCATATCCTCAACACCTACATGGTTTGCGACTGGGAGTTTATACTCTTTTGCCAGTTTTGATGCCGCTACAAAAGTTTGTCTATCCATCATGCCAAACTTCAAACCATCGGCACCCTGTTTTTTAAACTCAGCTATTTTTTGTTTCAATGCCTGCTCACTGTGATTACCCCAAATCCCTGGATAAACAAACATGCGCGGCGCAATGATTTCATGTTTAGCACTTTGTTGTTTTTCTTTAAGAGTCACTTTGGTATCACTGCCCAAATCTCTCACTGTGGTAATACCACTGGCTAACCACAGGTAGTGTTGATAAGGTTGAGCCATATCAATGCCAGCACGTGAATACATGGTATGGGCGTGCATATTAATAAACCCAGGTAAAACATACCCTCCTTTTGCATCCAATTGTTGAATGTCTGTACCACGTAATTTGGCATCAACACTGGCAGCGGACATAGCATGAATCATGCCATCTTTAATGTGAATGTCATATGGTCCTTCCGCTGGTGTACCGACCCCAACAACCACCATGGCATTGGTTACCAACAGCTCATCTTTTTTCTGATTATGTAAACTGGTTTGGGCAGCCAAATGGGTGCTTATAAAAAGCAAGAAGTACGCGATTGTTTTCATGGTTGGTTTCACATCAGTTACTGAACCCTTCGATTGTATCAACCCACACAACAATTAACCACTGAATAACCACACCGTGCATTGGTGGGTCACACAAACATATGCTGTTATCTAAACAGTTCTATGTGATTCAGTTTTGATTCAGTCGAAACCTGTAAATTAATATTTACAACAATAACTGGAGATTCAAAAATGAAGTCTTTAAAAACATATCTTACCCTCACCACACTGATATTCAGCCTGTCAGCTACAGCAGATCGAAGCAGAAACCACAGCAGTAGTAATTACAACAACAATTATTTAGCTCTGCACAATATAATACAGACCGGAAACAATAAACACGGTTATTACGGTCATAACTACAAACATGGTAACAGCTATAACCGTGGTTATAGAAACCATGGCTATAACAAAAGATACAGCCGTTATAATCGAAGCAATCGTGGCTATAAACGCAACCATTACAAATCAAAAAAATATTATAGAAACAAATACCGCCGCTACAATAATTACAACTACTGTTACTAACAAGTATATATACATTAACAAACAAAAGGGCTCAAAAGAGCCTTTTTTTGCACCACAAAAAGTTCTGTTGCTTAAAAATCAAGTTTTAATATATCGATTCATGATCTTTGCAAGCTGAGAACAAACAACACAATGATTTATTGATCGTGTGAATATCAAGTGTTCAGATTTATCATAAACTATGTTCTCTTGATCAGTTTCTACATCCATTCAAAATTCTGACACCCATAACAACCCTTACTTACTGTCAAATAACTTGTCGTAACAACTTTGCTGGCTTAACGGTTTCTGAACGACTTTTTGTTATTCAGTTTTGATTCAGTCAAAACCCGTAAATTGGGTTTAACAGTAACAACAGGAGATTCAATTATGACCTCTTTTAAAACATATTTAACCTTAGTCGCTTTGATTTTCAGCGCCTCTGCTTTGGCTGATCGCAGCAGAGACAGCGGTCATGATAACCACAAAAACCACCGCCACGCACAAAAGCACAGTGGCAAAAAATACAACAGTAATAAACACAGCCACAACAATGGCTATAAAGGCCAACACAGTGCGCGCCAACAAGCCCGAGGCAATAAACACCGGAACAATACAAGAAGCTACAATGACCGAGTTTATAACGGCCACAAAAATAACCACGGTAACAAACACCGCAATGGCCAAAGTTACAATGAAAGGGCTTACAACAGAAAAGGCAACAAACACAACAACCGAAATAACCGGCATGGTTTCAACGGTGATTATCGCGACAACCGTCATTTTGATAACAGCAACAGACGCCACAATAGTTATGGCCATAACCACAACCGTTACAGCCATAACCGACATAATCGATACAATTACCACAATAGGTACAATGGCGGTTACATCACCCACAATTACTATAAACCGAAAAAGTATTATAAAAAATGGAGAAAACAAAATCGCAGATACTGGAAAAACAAGTACCGCCATTTTAATAACTACCATATTTATCAAGATGACTACTATAGATACCGCCCACTGCGTGGCTTAGGGCACTACTTTGATAGACCCGGATATGGTTATGGTCACTGGCACGAAGCAGACTGGTGTATCAGCTATCATGATGAAGCCTATTACCGAGATTATTACAGCTATTACCCTTACCAAGATGGTTGGAGACACGGAGACGGGGACTTCGGTATCTGGTTCAGTTTTGACTTATAAAGATTAACAACACCCTCAAAGGGCTCAGGATGAGCCCTTTTTTTATGTGTGAAGTATTTTTATATTTCTGTATCATTTTTAGTCACTCATAAGTCCAACTCACAAACCGACGTTTTATCCATACATTCGAAATATATGCTATGAGTTTCCTTTTTATAGCCCATCGGTTTATGTGTGTAAGGATTGGTGTATTGGGAGTTGGCAATTACATTTTCAACCAACTGATCAGGGCTCAGAGCAATTTCGATTTGCAGTTTCAATAAATAGAACATGCCATTTAGATCATGTGCACGGCTAAGGTAATTGGTATATGCAGGTATGGAATAACTGACCAAAAGCTTTCCTGTTGGGTTATATAACATGCCGGGAGTCCAATTAACGGGTGAAGCAAGATCCTTGTTCTTTTGATCACTGTTGATATATTGGTAGTAATCAGCTGTGGTTAATGCCGCTATCCTTTTTAAAGGTTTGGTCTCGTGTAAATAACGGGTGTTATGTGTCGCTCGAGGTTGATACAACCATTCTTCGAATGAGTCTTTAACACCATCAGTAACACCGTTCTCAAATATATCCATTCCATATTTAAACTCAAATTCAAACGTTGTGCCCATGTCAATTTCTGCCTTGTTGAGTGTTTGAATTTCAGTTTGTAACTGGCGCAACTGTACTGGACTTAATGAGCCTTGTTTAATCGC
>CALLLZ010000084.1 GCA_938008005.1 uncultured Marinicella sp.
TGAATTAAGTCAAGCGCTGGACGCGCTTTATTACCACCCCAATACCCCACCAATGATGGCACGTTTGTTGATTCAACGTTTTACTACATCCAACCCTTCACCGAGATATATCAAGGATGTGGCGGCAGCTTTTATTGATAATGGCAATGGAGTCAGAGGAGATTTAGGGGCAGTTATTAAAGCAATTTTATTGCATCATGATACACGAGGCCCACGTTTTAGGAAAGATAGAGATTTTGGGAAGTTAAAAGAACCGTTGCTTAAACTCAGACAATACTATCGCGCCATGGAAACTGTTACATCAGATCCTGAACAACTTAAATGGGGGCCTTATCGTGATGTTGATACTGAAGGCGCTTTTGGGCAGCGTGTTTTTGGAGCAAATTCAGTTTTCAACTTCTTTTCTCCAGATTACCAGCCACCAGGTGATTTCTCTAATGCGAATTTGTATGCGCCAGAGTTTGAAATCTTGACAGACAATACTGTTATCTCTGGACAGAATACTTTTCACATCAATGTTTGTAACGGTTATGGCAGCCCATGGCCTGCTAACCCACCTTTCAGGAATTCGAACTGTTCAGGTGGTACAGATGGCAGCACATTTGGTTTTTACCCTCCAGTTGATTCTGCATATATTCCTTCGGAAGTTCTGATGGGATTGCCTGATGGTTTTGAGTCTATGGTTGAGGACCTTAATTTAAGGCTTTTGAATGGAGAAATGACAGGCACGTTTAACCCGCCTACTGGAATGAAAGGTATTCTTAAAAACAGAATGGAAGGACCTTACAGTACTTTCGATAAAAGACATCAAGCCATAGATATCATACAAGTTATATTGGCATCGCCAGAATATGCGGTTCAGCGCTAGGAGATAACGCATGAAAGAAATTAATGACAAACACAGAAGAAGCTTTTTACGTAAGCTGGGTTACACATTTGCAGCAGGTGGCGCTGCAAGTGTTATGCCTCAAATGAACTTCTTAGGACAAGCGCTGGCAGCACAGAAAGGTCAGTTTACAGATTATAAAGCAATTGTTAGGTTGGAATTGAATGGTGGCTGTGATTCGTTCAGTATGCTTATGCCGAGAGATTCAATGGCGTCTGGTTCACATTATGACACCTATCTCAATACGCGGGGAGGCTTGTACACACAAGTCAATGCGACTGGAATCGGTTATGACTATTCGGAAATATTACCAGTAACTGCTGTGGCTGATGGTTCAGGACCAGTGATGACAGCTGGTGACTATGGTTTGAATCCAGAGTTCAAGGATAGACCACATAACAATGGTTCGATTCCTACACCTGGGTTACAAAGTTTATATAACCAAGGAGATTTGGCTTTTTTGGCGAATACGGGATCATTGATAGAGCCGATTACTAAATTTGAGTATGAAAATGAAATTAAACGAGCTCCCAGAGCACCTGGTTCACATTCAGATCAAAGAATAGTTTGGGATACGGGTGGTCCACTGAATCGACAAGTTGGCTGGGCTGGCAGTATGATTGGACAAATTCTTGATGCGGGTGTTGACAACACAGTTTTTCCTGCTTGCATTTCATTGTATGGAAATTCAAGGTTGAACTATGGGCAAATAGCTGGCACTAACACGCCTGTTCCATCCTATATTTTAAGTGGTGGTGGCGCAATACCGCTGAGGTACTTCGGTGGAAACAATGCCAAAACTCAGGCTTTGAATGATCTTTATACTGAAAACTATTTTTCAATTTTTTCTCAAGGCTATAAGAAATCATTTAACCAAGCAAGAGACTACGCTGAAGATTTTACTACATTGCTCAATCAAGGTGCTGGTTCAACGTCTCCTGGAGATGGGTGGGGACGAATTAATGTGCCATACCAATCCAGTGGCACATTTGATCCGGTAAACAACCGCTATCCTGTTGCGCAAGTGACCGTAGATGGTACCAATTATGAAAACCGTGTTTTTGAGCAACTACAAACAGTGGCTCGTTTAATTAAAATCAGCCGTAATCCAGCAGCCGGTGTTAATGCCAAGCGACAAGTTTATGTGGTTACATTACCAGATTTCGATACTCATTTTGATCAAATGCGTAACGATGGCTTTTTTCGTTTAATGGCTTCAATCAGTCAGGCAGTTGGTTATTTTTCGGAAGCCATGAAAGAGATTGGTGCAGAGAATGAAGTGACCTTATTTACCAGCAGTGAATTTGGTAGAACTTTGTCACCCAATGGCACCGGCACAGATCATGCTTGGGGTGGTGTTCATTTTGCTATGGGTGGTGCTGTGAACGGCGGTAAGATATATGGCCGTTATCCCAATATGATTGCGGATGCAAATAATGATGCGGAAATGGATTGGAGTTTTGGCCGTGGTCAATATATACCTACCACAAGTATAGAACAAATGTCTGCAACCATCGCTAAATGGATGGGAGCAGATTCTTCGCACATACAGACCATATTTCCAAATTTAACTCATTTTAATGACAGCGACTTGGGTTTTATGAGTTGATTTAAAAGCCAAGGTGCGTAGTTTGAGTTTTAATTTGATCAGGTTGTCGAGATCAAACCTTTCGCAATAACAATGTATATTTGTTAGATCGTTTGTTTTTGCTTTTCTCAGCTGGAAGGGCAAGCCAGTTGATATCAGTTAAAGATGGTTTGATGCAAGCTTGTGATAAATTAAAATAAGTTATAGCGTACCTTTATTAAAAAATTATTACCGGTCACATTATTCAGCCCATTGTTAAATAGACCGATGAGGCTGCCATCATCTTTTGAAAAAAATTCTCCGCCTCTGGAGTAAGCGATATAAATATTAGAAAGTGGTGATATTTCGTATCGGTAACGGAGTTGTAATGCTGTATTGCTGATATTGAAATCTTTAATATTATTATCTGTGGGTGTTAAATTTCCGCGATTATTAAGTTGTAATTGCTGTTCTGCTTTGGCATCAATAGCAATCCACTGAAAGCGCAGTCTTAACTCTTGTCTTTGGCTGATGTTGGCATTGAAGTCTAGTCTGTTGTTTAAAAATTTTCGATGATAGCTGCCAAATAAATTATCACTCTGCCAATTGATCCAATTTTTAGTGTCTGTATAGTAAATACCCCAGGATATGGAGTAATTGTCTTGGAAGTAATAGCTAGGGTGGATGTGCGCAGAATAGCCTTTGCCACCTAAATATGTGTCTGTGTAATCTAGATAACCGTGGTTTCTGAATTTACCACTGTTTTTGCTAAAGTAAGTAACGCTGGCAGTGTAACCGGCATCAGTGTTGAGCAATCCATTGCCTCTACTGATGAGATCATCCTTGCCTGTGCTTAAATATTCTATATACCAATTCAATGAAGATGAATCTTTAAAACGCCAAATATCTAGAAAACGAAAGTAGCCAGGTAACATCTGGTGCTGATTATTTCGTTTAAGGTCAAGATTAACTCTGAATTCATGTTCTTGGGTTTTATTGTCGGCTTTAAAGTCGTTGAACTTATAAGAATTGCTGTAGCTCAATGTTTCT
>CALLLZ010000085.1 GCA_938008005.1 uncultured Marinicella sp.
CCCAATGGCCCTAACCTTATCTACAAACTCTAATCACCCCTGGCATTTCTACATAAAAGAACATGTACAATTTATACATGTACGACACATTACTCTACTTATTAATAAACAAACCTACAAGAATACCAAACTTGAACTCGATTTGAATAGTGCTGAATATCCTTCACAAAACCATCAAATACAAGAAATCATAAGCCAATCATAATCATTTCATCATAATCATCATATAGAAAAAAATTAATATGTGCACATTGGTTGGCATGAGTTTTCACCTCATCTTGGCTCTTTAAACTGGATGTTCATCACACCGTTGACTTGAGCGAATTAGATGCTGCATGAGCATTTTAATATTAAGAAAAGTCAAAAAAGTATTTTGGCATTCTTAAAAGGAACGAAATGGCTATTATTTTAATGAGCTATATATAAATAAACCATCACTAGGAAATAATTTAAGGGAGAAAAAAAATGGATAAAAACAGCAAAAACACAATCATTGCAACTGCCCTACTCAGTATAGTAACAACGACCCTGATGGCAAATAAATTAACCATGGAAGAACACACCACTCAAGCCATGCAACAATTACAAAGTATTCAAAATAAATCGAACAGTGGCACAATCGTCACAGTTGGAGACAATGTTGATTGTGACTTCAGGCTGGGCACAACCCGAATACAAGACGCCATCGACAGTGGGGCAAATGAAGTCCGAATTGCTGTTTTCGACAACTCTGAAAACATAACCATTAGCGACACCAGCGTGACATTAAAAGGAGGCTATAACACCTGTGAAGATGCTGCCAACAACTTGAGCAATGACTCTATAGCTGGAATCAACGGCATTGAAGGCTCCAATTTACCAACCATACTTATCAATGGCAATTCACAAAGGAATGAGGTCATTTTGGATTCTTTATACATTGCTGGAGGTGAGAAATCAGGTGGCTTTTACGGCGGTGGTATCACTGCCTTAGGTGCTAATTTAGCTTTAAACATAAAGAACTCAACCATCGGTGTTAATAAAAGCTATTTGGGGGGAGGATTGTCTGTACAGGGTGGTGCTACTGATGTAGTTATCAATGATACTGCCATGTTTCAAAATCTTGCTGACCAAGGAGGAGCTATATACTGCTCTAGCGGAAGTTCTTCAGTCACTATATTTGAATCACAACCTGGTGCATCCAGGGTACATTCAAACTATGCCAGTGGTGATGGTGGTGGTGCTTTGATTATTTCAGGCTGTACATTAACTGCCTACACTGGAGGAGGTGACATTAATAATGTATTTGGTTTTCACAGTAACGAAGCTGGTATAAACGGTGGTGGCTTCGCAATAAAAAATGGCGGTAAGTTGTTTTTGAATGGTGGAACATTCTGCGATGGTAGTTGTGTGGGTGATAATAACACATCAGCCAGTATCATTCTCAATTTTGCCAACAGAGATGAAAATGAAACAGGTTTTGGTGGTGGAATATATGTCACGGACGTAGGTTCAACAGTCAATCTTTTCAATGCTGAAATTGCTATGAACGGTGCCCAGTCTGGTGGAGGTATTTTTGCCGCAAATGGAGCCACAGTTACCATCAGTTCTTCTCATACACATGGTACATGCTGGAGTCCAGGCTCTTGTAACCAAATATACGAAAACGCCACTGCAACCCAAGATTTTCCAACCCGTGGTGGAGCTATTTATGCCACTTCCGGGGCGGTTATTGATATTTCAAACACCTTAATAAAAAATAACCAAGCTGGCTTTGGCACAGCCCTATACACGCTGGCTGAATCTGGTGATACTGAAGTAACTCAACTGAATATAGAAGGTTCCTTGATTGTTAACAATGGTGATGATGGAACCAGTGACTTTTTTAATGATGACACCATAAGAATCAGTGGTGGTAAGGTTAGCATTGGTTTCAGCACCCTTGCTGATAATGACATTGGTGACACTGCTAATATCAGCAACAATGGAGAATTAAACCTCTTCAGCTCTATCATTCACAACAGTGATGGGGGAGATGTTTACAGCGGCTTTGGATCATTAACTCATGACTGCCTGATGGTTAATGAAACCTCTACATTACCTGCTTCAACCGCAACCATCCTTGATGACCCTGAGTTTATTGATCGCATAAATGGTGACTTTCACCTCAATGCCAATATATCTCCGGCCATAGATTTTTGTGACACTTTTTTCAACACACCCAACTTCAATGATTCAGACAATGAACCACGAGGCTATGACGATCCTGCAGCAACTAATTTCTTGGGCTCAATCGATGTCGGTTATGACGAGACTTATGAAAATGACATCATCTTCAAGAATGGCTTGGAATGAAATGAGATTAAATAATAAAGCCACTGATAAAACCTATATGCCTAAGACATTTTTAAGCAGAAAAAGACTGTGTGGTTTGAGATAACAATATAAACAGAAAAGAGTTATTAATAATTTTAATTAAAGAATTTTAATCAGATCAAAGCCCCCAAATAAACAAGGACTTGGGTAAAAGAGAATGAAATATGAAAAGAATTATCACAACAACAGCCATGCTTTTAATGGTTACAACTGCCCTATTGGCAGATAAGCTAACCATGGAAGCACACGCCCTACAGGCAGCCTTACAAATACAAAAAGCTAAAATTAAATCTGGCGGCGCATTTGTCACAATTGGGGATGACTCTAATTGTGATTTAAGAACTGGCTCCATCAGAATTCAGGTTGCAATTGCTCTTGGTGCTACTGAAATTCGGCTTGCAAGCTCTACATACAATGAAAATCTGGTGATCGACGACACCCAAATAACCATCAAAGGCGGGTATGATAATTGCACTGATGCAGAAAACAACACCCGCAACAACACCAGACAAACCATCACTGGAGTAGCCGGGGCTGGTATGCCAACCATTCTGATCACAGGTAACACCCAAAGAAATGAAGTTAATTTAGAATATCTATCCATTCAAGGTGGGGAACAGGGAAGCTTCAGTAACGGTGGTGGAATTGCCACAGTTGCAGCAGACTTATCCCTCAATATAACTGATTCAGATCTATTTGGTAACTCAGCCAATGCCGGTGGTGGTTTGAATGTTCTTGATGGAAATACTGATGTTGTCATCACTGATTCTGCCATATCTTTTAATACTGCCAGAACAGGCGGTGGTATCTATTGTTCAGGCACAGATGCTTCTATCCTTATCACAGAAACACAAGCCAGATTGTCAATAGTCCGTAGCAACCGCGCAACAGACACTTTTGGCAATGGTGATGGAGGCGGTGCCTTGATAGAAAATGGATGTGCTTTGAGTAGCTTTATTGGTGGCCCCATAAATTCTGGCTCACAAGGTTTTTTTAATAACTCTGCAACTGACCACGGAGGCGGCATAGCGGTCAAATCAGGTGCTTCTTTGTACATGAACGGCAGTTTATTTTGCCCTTTCTTCTTTTGCATTGGAAATAACAACACTGCAGCCAGTATAGTGGCTAATGTTGCTGACAGTGATGAAAATCAAACTGGCTCTGGTGGTGGTATTTATGTCGAAGGAATCAACTCTGAGGCCACTTTAATCAATGCCTTTATCAACTTTAACAATGCTCGTTTAGGTGGTGGTATATACGCAAGCGACCAATCCAAAGTAACCATCGAGACAGCCTATTCTTCTGGTACTTGTTGGCGCCCAGGATACTGCAGCCAAATCACTAGTAATAGTTCGATCGGCGGTGCTGGTATATTTGCCGGGTCTGGTGCAGATATCAACATTTCAAACACATATTTTCAACTAAATAAATCTAACTCCGGTTCGGCCATGTCTTTATTCACAAGTGGTGCTGTGACAACAAAAGCTGTTATCGAAGGTTCTTTGATCGTCAATAATGGAGACACCAATTCAATCGCTACTTTTTTTAATGTTGGAGCTGAACTGAGTATCAGATATAGTACCATTGCTGATAATCAGGTAATAAACAACGAAAGCAACATTTACAGTGAAGGTGATCTGACCTTAGTCTCTTCTATTATTCACAATACAGATGGTTCAAAAGTTTATCTTTCCGGCCCGGGAGGTACTGTAGGACAGTATTGTTTGATGGTTAATGAAACCAATACTTTACCTGCCGATATAAATACTGTTCTCAACGACCCACAGTTTATTAATCGTGAAGATGGAGATTTCCACCTCACAAGCAAATCTCCTGCCATAGATTTTTGTGACACGTTAGTCTTTGGCCCTCGTTTCAATGATTCAGACAACGATCCACGTATTTTTAATGATCCAACGGTCCTAAACCGCATAGGCTCGATTGACCTCGGTTATGATGAAACCTATGAAAATGATATCATCTTCAGAGATGGCTTAGAATGAGATAAATGTTATTTGCTTAGTAAATTAAAATCTGCTGACATGGTATGAGAGTGTGGTATTCATGAATAATTTGCAACATACGAAAATTCTCACTATTTAACGAAGCATCAGTTTGATTCATTTACGCACATATGCAGCTAAGCTATAATTAATAACTATTTTCTATCCCTACACCTGAATAATCAATTCTTATTTGACAAATTACGTCAGTAACCAATCATAAGTTTAAGTTCTTTAGTACTAAATTTACAATTCCAACTATTTTACATTTTTTCACAGTCATGCTTCCGTTTTAAGTTACAAGGCTTCATGAGAAAGTATAATTAAATACGTGTAGTAATTAAGTTGCAATTAATTTGGATTGGCATTAAATTAGCCTTATAAGTTTACATAAGTTAAATCTAATTTAGATAAAAATGTTTTTGTAAATTATATAAAGTGTGGTTGATAAGTGTGAATTATCAATAAAGTGTGGTCAACGAGTGTGAAATTAAGATGAACATTCATCTTTTAAAACCCCAATGTTTTCCTAGTTTGCGGTTATCCGCTATAGAAAGCAAATTCAGAGCTGTGTATAGGGCAATTTAACTAAGCTATTTAGTCAAAGTTCAACGCAATTAAGCACTGCAATGCTTCAATAATTTTGGAATTTTAATGTCATTATATAATACTGTTTATGAACTGACGGAGACTGGTTTGCTTGCAAAAAATAGTGATTCTTTTCAAAAGCTCTCACCAGCAATAGTTGGATTGTTAAATCAAAATTCAATTATTCAACATGAAAATACCGGTGAGCTGCCTAATGAACATTTAAATTGGTTGTTGTTATTGGGGCTGATAAAAAAGAATTCACGCAATTTAAGTTCAAAAGAACCAACTAAGAACATTACTGTATCATCAATAAAATCAATCAAACAAGAATTTGTCAATTTAATAAAAAAAGATTTATGTAATCATGAAAAATACTGGGACATATTGATGAACCTTGAAATTGTAAATGATAAAGATGGATTGTTATGGTTTATGAATCAAATCACAAAATTATCAGAATCGCCGAACTTGTTTGACTATCAATCCTTATTTAAGAAATTGTCGGAATTAGAAAATGACTGAATCAAATTCGTTGGTTCGATTAATATACGCCAGCGTAAAAGATAGATATGTAGATGGCCCTGAACTAAAAAACATTCTCAACGTGGCACAAACGAATAATAAAAAAAGCGGTATAACCGGCATCTTGTTATTTAATGGAGGTTATTTTTTACAAGCTCTAGAAGGAAGCAGAGCTCATGTGAACAAACTGTATCAATCGATCACAAAAGACCAAAGACACCAAAATTTTCAAATCATTGAATTCATAGATGTGGCAACAAGGACTTGGGGCAATTGGTCAATGAAGTTGGTTTCCATTTCACAACAAGAAGAACGGATATATGAAAAGTATTCTGGCCAGATAGGGTTCAATCCATTTGTGTTGAATTCTGACGATGCTGTATATTTTTTGAAAGAAATTTCGAATTTTGACATAGGTTTAAGTCAATGAATTCTTTGCAAGAAACCATATGGGAGAATATTTCTCATAATCCATTAAAAACAAGTTTAAGAGGAAAGTATTATCGACTGAAAGAATGGCCCAATTTTGGCTTTTCTAAATACAGCCCTGATTTCATTGTTTTGAGTGCTCATTTAACTAAAAAATTGGCCAATAAAAATCAGTTGCTGTCATTAATAAATGCTGATGAACACATTATAGACCATTTCCTAAATGCCGCTTCATTGCTTCAAATTCTTGAAGTTACAGATTATCCAGAAGAAACCACAGCCGCTGAAAATACCACGTCTGGTTTCACCATCAAATTGAAGAAATTATTTGGTTTTATTTGATAAGGAGTAATTGATTATGCATAGAAAAGTCGCATTTATAGGTTCAGTGGGATCAGGTAAGACCACCATTATTAAGAATTTAAGCACTGCCAATACTTTAAATACTGACGTTGAATCATCTGTCGATATTGGAAAGGAACTTACAACTGTGGGTATCGACTACGGCCATGTAAAAGTGGACAAGGAGATGACACTGGGCCTATATGGCGTACCTGGCCAGCGAAAATTTTCTTTTATTTGGGATTTTGTAAAGGAAGGGCTCTGGGCAGCAGTGATACTGGTTAAAAACCAAGATTTGATTTCCATTGATGAACTGGGCTATTTGATAGATTTTTTTGAAATCGATCAGCAATTACCATGCGTGATCGGAGTCACTCATGTAGATCAAGGCATGGGAAACTCAACCATTAAAAAAATAAAGGAAACTCTATCCCATTACAAACTTAATTTACCCGTATACACCATTGATGCGAGATTGGAGGCCAGTGCCCAATTGATTATGAGAACTTTAATTGCTATAGACGAGAGTAACTGATGGAAAAAACATTCAAGACATTGTACCAAGAACTAAATACCAAAATTAAAAGTATTAAATCACTCAGCCTAACCACAGCTGATGGTTTTACCCTTTACAGTGAAACTGGTAATGGGTTTCAAGTTGAAGAAGATAAATTGTCTGCTGTCACCAGCTCATTAACTGCATTAAGTCATGCTGCTGCCAAACAATTAATGAAGTCAAACTTTCAATCTACTTTTATTGAGACCAGCAAAGGTTTGATGTTCATGACTCAAACTCAATACAGAAACAAATCATGTATTTTAAGTTTAATCAGTGGTGAAAACCCAAACTTAGGACAAATACGATTTTACGTGAATAACTTAGCAGAATTTTTAACAACAGCGTCACTGTCTGCTGCAGAATGACAGGATTAATTTTATTTATGAGGAATATTTTATGGCTGATATAAAACAAAGTTTAGAGAATTTAATGACTATAGATGGTGTCAAGTGCGTTTCACTTGTAGACAGTTCATCTGGTATGGTGCTTGGTGAAGCAGGTAGTGGTGTAGATATGGAGTTAGCAGCTGCTGGGAATTCTGAAGTAGTTAAAGCCAAACAAGAAACCATGAAAAGTTTAGGTTTAAAAGGCCAAATCGAAGACATACTAATTACCCTGGAGAATCAATATCACATCATTAGACCCATGGTAACCCAGAAAGGTTTGTTTTTATACATAGTATTGGACAAAGCCAAATCTAACTTAGCACTAGCCAGAAGAAAAGTACAAAACGTAGAAGAAGAAATGACTGTATAGGTTTTCATATTTTTTGATGCTCATATACAGCAGCTCAAACCTGATCTGACAGTTATCGGTTTTTAACTATACCCCACTGTCAGATTAGATTTGTAAATTTATAAATTCATTTATCATGATTGACTCGCGATATTACGTGCATGATGAATTTTTTTATAGCTCTCGATCAAGCGTAAATGCTTATCCAAGCCTTCAAGTTTCATACTGGTTTGAGTTAAACCATCAAATTTCAAATGACCGGCAACTGCATCAACCACACGTTGCATTATTTCTTTACCGAACATGCGATTAAAATTACTGATGAAACTCTCTAATGACAATTCATTATCCAACTTGATATCTAAAACTGCATTAACGGCCTGATAGTACAAACCTCTTTCAACTGTATTGTCGTTGTATTGTAAGAAAGATTTAACCAAATCAGAGGCTTCCTCCAAATCTCCAGAGGCTAAATAAAGCATGATTTTCAACTCAAGTATAGTCAGCTGGCCCCATACCGTGTTTTCATCAAACTCGATACCAATCAAAGTTTTGATATCCATGTAGTTATCCAACTGACTTTCCTCTAAGCGTTCCACCAAGCTGATCAAAGCCTCATCACTCAAAGCATGAATATTCAATATATCTTCGCGATAAGCCAATGCTTTATTGGTGTTATCCCAGATTAAATCTTCAACCAAATAAACCTCTGAATAATCAGGCACCAGAATACGACAAGCGGACGTACCCAATACATTAAACTGAGCCACATAAGCCTTCTTGCCGATTTTTTCTAAAATGCCAAACAAATAAGCACTCTCTTCTTCATTGTTGCCAGAATAGTCCCATTCATTGAATTCGTAATCTTGTTCAGCACTGAAAAAACGCCAAGAAATAACACCTGTTGAGTCAATAAAATGATCAACAAAATTTTCAGGTTCAGTGATTGCCAAACTATTAAAGGTTGGGCGTGGTACATCGTTCAATCCTTCGAAACTTCGGCCTTGTAACAGCTCAGTTAAACTGCGCTCTAAAGCCACCTCAAAACTCGGGTGTGCACCAAAAGAAGCAAACACCCCACCCGTCTTTGGATTCATTAAGGTTACACACATCACCGGAAATTGCCCTCCTAAAGATGCATCCTTAACCACTACTGGAAAACCCTGGTTTTCTAAGGCCTCTATTCCACTCAATATACTTGGGTATTTTTCCAAAACCGCTTGTGGCACATCAGGCAAAGCAATCTCTTCTGTTATGATTTGTTTCTTCACCGCCCGTTCAAATATTTCAGATAAGCATTGAACTTGTGCTTCTGCTGAATTATTACCAGCACTCATACCATTACTGAGAAATAAATTTTCGATCAAGTTAGAGGGAAAGTACACCGTTTCTCCATCTGACTGGCGTATATAAGGAATCGAACAAATACCTCTGTCCACCCTACCTGAATTGGTATCGATGAGATGCGAACCACGCAACTCACCATCAGGGTTATAAATACTTAAACAGTAATCATCTAAAATACCTGCTGGTAATTCACCATCTGGGCTCAACTCAAACCACTTCTCCTCAGGGTAATGAACAAAATCACTGTTGGCAATCTCTTCACCAAAATACTGATCATTATAAAAGAAGTTACAGTTTAAACGCTCAATAAACTCACCCAACGCAGAGCATAAAGCGCTGTCTTTGGCCGATCCTTTGCCATTGGTAAAGCACAGCGGTGATGTGGTATCGCGAATGTTTAATGACCACACATTAGGTACTATGTTACGCCATGAAGAAACTTCAATTTTCATACCCAAATCAGCCAAAACACCAGTCATATTGGATATAGTTTGTTCTAATGACAAATCCTTACCCAAAATATATGTACTCGAATCATCATTGGATTGATCTATCAACATGGCATGGCTGCTTTCTTCAATGCTTTCAACGGCATCAACTTTAAACTCAAGCCCCGTTTGAATCACTTTCTTTACGGTACAACGATCT
>CALLLZ010000086.1 GCA_938008005.1 uncultured Marinicella sp.
TTGTAATTAATAAATTTAAAACTTCAGCAAAATATTCAGAATTAAAAATAGATATTCCTAAGGATCTAGAGAAATTATTAAGAGTATATATTAGAATTAACGGAATGGGAGTTTTATTTAAAACAAGTATACCCGAACTCCCTGATTCAAGATGGTCTACAGGCTTGTTATCTTGTAGCAACATGATGACTTGGGCTTGATCAATGTAGTTATGGTAACCTGTAAACTCAGTGGGCGATAGCGCTTGAATGACATCCGCAGAAATCTGGTTGGTTTGTGAGAATTGTTTACTGGATTTTGACTTCTCTTTTTGCGCCTGCATACATATTTCAAAAGCATCTACGTCTACAGATCGGCCATCTTCTCTGGCCACATCCTGAGTTAAATCCAATGGAAACCCAAATGTATCGTACAGTTTAAAAGCCACAGAACCTGGAACTGCTGCACCACTGGCTAGTTTAGAAGTTGCTTTTCTATATTCTTGCATACCCACATCCAGAGTATCAGAGAACTTCAATTCTTCTTTTTTCAAGGCCTTTTCTATTTGATTTTGTTTTTCAACCAGTTCAGGATAATCGTCTCCCATAGCTTCCTTTAGCGCTTGCACCATTTGGTAAAAAAACAAACCTTTAGCACCTAATTTATTACCATGTCGAGCAGCTCGACGAATGATGCGCCGTAACACATAACCACGCCCTTCATTGGATGGCACCACTCCATCAGCAATTAAAAAAGCACAGGTTCTGATATGATCAGCCACCACTTTAAGAGAAGGATCATTCGCATCTTTAGCATCCGTTAATTCTATGGCTTTTTTAATTAGATGCTGGAATAGATCGATGTCATAGTTATTGTGTTTACCTTGCATTATAGAGGCGATACGCTCCAAACCCATTCCAGTATCAACACATGGACTGGGCAAAGGTTCTAGTGAACCGTCGCTTTGTTTGTCATATTGCATAAAAACTAAATTCCATATTTCAACAAACCTATCGCCATCTTCTTCTGGCGTGCCTGGAGGGCCGCCAGCTATATCTTTACCATGGTCATAAAATATTTCGGTACATGGGCCACATGGACCAGTTTCACCCATTTGCCAAAAATTATCCTTGGCTCCAATGCGTGAAATCTTATCGGCTGGAAATCCAATTTCATCTCGCCATATTTCCATCGCTTCATCATCTTCAATAAAGACAGTTACCCACAATTTTTCCACCGGCAAACCCAACTCTTTGGTTAAAAAATCCCAAGCAAATTGAATGGCTTCGCGTTTAAAATAATCACCAAAACTGAAATTCCCCAACATTTCAAAAAACGTGTGGTGTCTAGCAGTGTAACCAACTTGATCTAAATCATTGTGTTTACCACCAGCCCTAACACAACGCTGAGAGGAAACTGCACGATTATTGACTCGCTTTTCCGCCCCCAAAAACACATCTTTGAATTGCACCATGCCAGCATTAACAAATAGCAAAGTTGGGTCATTACCTGGTATCAATGAACTGCTTTTCACAGCTTGATGTTTTTGTTGTTCAAAAAAGTGAATAAATTTTGATCTGATCTGTTGAGTTGTTAACATATTGACTGTTAAATAAAGATTAAAGTTAAGGCGGAAATTTTATTGAACCACACCATAATATACAACCTTTAATGGCACTGTATTTATTCACCCAAGGGTTAAATACAAATATCGTCAGGAGTTTTCAAAACGTTCAACATCGGCTTTGGTATCAATACCATGCGGCATAGATTCCAATGCAGGTGCTGCCACGATGATGTCACCCATCGCCAAAGCACGTAATTGTTCTAATGATTCTGTTTGTTCAAGAACTGCTACAGGGGCCGCCGCAAATCGCTGCAAAAAATCTACTTTATACATGTAAAGGCCAATATGATGTTTATATATCACGTCATTCGGCATGCTTTTAGGCTCCCTGAATTCTTTTTGAGCCCAAGGAATTGGTGCTCGGCTAAAATATAAGGCATGTTGTTGTTTATCAGTAACTAGCTTAACCACGTTGGGATTGAATAAATCCGTTAAATTATCAATAGTTTGGTACAAGGTTCCAATACTGGCTTCAGGGTGCTCTTTAACCAAATCTATCACTTGTTGCACGTTGGCCAGCGGTATATTCGGCTCATCTCCTTGGTAGTTCAATACCCAAGTATCATTGTTCCATCCCATTAAATTGGCACATTCAGCAATACGATCAGTACCTGATTGGTGCTCAACATCGGTCATAACTGATTGATGTCCATTTGATTCAACCAGTTTTTGTATCCTTGTATCATCTGTAGCTACCACCACTTGTTCAGCACCCAGTTGATTGGCTGCTTCAATGGCCCATAAAATCAGTGCTTTGCCTTTCAATTCAATCAAAGGCTTGCCAGGCAAACGTGATGATCCATAACGAGCTGGAATACATACAACGAACTTAAAACCGGCTGCATTCTCAGTTCCATCATAATTATGTGCATCGCTCATGGCATTACCCTTTCAATCAACTCATTTATTGCTTGTTGCGTATTATCAGGCACCACCACTTGCATTTTCACTACCCAGACATGCGAAAAATTCATGTGCTCACACTTAACCGCATCTTTTTCAGTGATCAATACCAAAGTATCTTGATGGGGTTCAAAATCTGCTTCAGAAAGTTCATGATGATCAGGCAATGGTTGCTTTACAATGGCCATACCTGCCGCTGACAACAATGAAAAAAAACTATCAGGATTGGCAATCCCTGCCATAGCAACCACTTTCTTGTTACGAAAATCTGACACATCTTTAAGCGCATTAACATGGTTTAACTGATGAATAGCTTCAATAGCAAAATCATAATGATGCTGTTGTTCAATCATACCCTTAAAAACCACCAGATCAACGGAATTCAGTCTTTCCAGAGGTTCTCGCAAAGGACCTGCTGGTATCATCATGTGATTACCTGTGCGCCATTTGGCATCTAACATCACTATTTCTGCATCACGCCCCAACGCTAAATGCTGCATACCATCATCCGCTATCAGAACATTAACAGGGTAATTTTGAATCAAGGCTTTGGCTGCTTTGACTCGATCCTTACCCACCATCACAGGCAACTGAGTCTTTTTAGCCATCAATAAGGGTTCATCACCTGTAGCAGATGGGTTGGCATTGGCCGTCACAAACATAGGCTCAACCTTTCTCTTGCCTCCATACCCTCGTGAAATGATACCCGGCCTGTAACCCAACGATTTAAGATGGGCAGCCAGCCAGATCACCATCGGTGTTTTCCCACCACCACCGGCTGTGATGTTACCAACAACAATAACAGGGACCTTTAATCGATGAACTTTCAACAAACCCAACTTATATAGTCTCTTCCTTGTGGCAACCACAAAAGAAAAAAGCTTAGTACCTAGAAGATGCCACCAACTAACCTTACCGTTACCATACCATCGCAATCGAATTTTATCTTCATTCATTGGCATCTGTTATCCGGTGTAAGGAAGTGCTTTGACTTTGTTGTAATTGTGCATATATTCCAGGCTGTGACATCAAAGTTTTATGGGTTCCAGTTTGAGCCACTTTGCCTTGCTCTAAAACCACCAATTTATCTACATTCTCAATGGTAGACAATCGATGTGCAATCACTAACGTGGTTCGATTTTGCATCAGTTTTTCCAAGGCTTGCTGTATATGTTTTTCTGATTCAGTATCCAAAGCTGAAGTGGCCTCATCAAGAATCAGCAAAGGCGCATCTTTTAAGATAGCCCTGGCAATGGCTATACGCTGTCTCTGACCACCAGACAATCGAGTACCGTTATCGCCTAAATTGGTATCAAAACCCTCTGGCAGTTTCAAAATAAACTCCAATGCATTTGCTTGTTCTGCTGCCCAATGAATTTGATCATCTGCACAATCTGATTGAGCACCATAAGCAATGTTGTTTCTGACCGTATCATTGAATAGAACCACATCTTGACTCACCAGGGCAATGTGATTCCTCAAGCTTTCCAACGTATATGATCTAACATCTCGACCATTGATCCAAATGCTTCCATTAATCACATCATAAAACCTAGGGACCAAGTTGACCAGCGTGCTTTTTCCACCACCAGATGCACCAACAAATGCCACACTTTCACCGGCAGAAACTGCTAAAGAAATATTTTTCAGAGCCTCAGCACCTTCATCATAAGAAAAACTGACTTGTTTGAAATCAATTTCCACTTGTTTACTGTCCAATACTTCTTGACCCGTGTCATTTTCAGGTTGTTGTTCCAGCACACTCATTACACTATCAGCTGCTGCCATAGTTGTTTGAATGGTAGCAATTACCGAAGACAAACTTTTTATAGTCGGCACCAATGCCATCATGGGCAGAAAGAAAGACATGAAGTCCTCAGTACTCATACCTGATTTTGCTGCCATGTACATAATCAGTGAAAGTGTAACTGCAATCAACATCAAGTTCACTGTAGACATCACTTCTTGTGTGGCTACTATTTTCACTTGCAATTGTCGGTTGGTATTAACGTCTTTATTGAATTTACTCAGCTCTTTTTCCGAACCTTTATAAATTTTGACAATTTGCTGCCCTTTAACCACTTCTTCGACTGTTTGGGTGATGTCTGCTATAGAATCCTGAATCCCGTGCCCTATGCGTCTAAATCTTTTATTTATAAAAGCAATAATTAATCCAATTAATGGAAAAACGATAAAAGAAATTAACGCAAGTTTCCAAGAGTACCAAAACATCACACCGAGGTAAAAAACAATGCTCAAAACTTCACGAATAATGATCACAAAGTTTTTTGATACACCATTGGCCATCTGTTCTATATCAAAAGTCATTCTAGAAATCAAACCACCTGATGAGTGTTGATCATAAAAAGATTGCGGCAGGGTTAAATATTGTTTAAAAACCAGACGGCGAAGGTCATTAACAACTTTCCTACCTACCCAAGTAAAACCATAAGAGGCTAAAAAACTTCCAAAACCCCGAATCAAAAATATACCAATCACAAAAACTGGTAAAAATTTAATCCACAGAGGATCTTGATTGCCAAAAGCATTTTCTAAAATGGGGGAAATAGCAGCCATAAAAAAAGCACGAGTTCCAGCATCAATGGCAGTTCCTAAAATGGCAACAAAAAACACCAAACGATACGGCCTGACATATTTCATCAAACCCCAGTAGGTCAAACTATTGGTTTCAGGTTTCAAAGTCAGTCACCAATCAGCAATTAAGATTAAAAGTTATCACTGAGTGTCACTGGGTTGGGTCGTTGCCATAGAAACTTTCTCAAAACCCATATTACCCAACACATCCATGGCCATAACCACATGTTTATGTGCTGCATTGGCATCGGCTCGAATAATTACAGGCATCTCTCTGGAATCTTTGACTATTTGTTGTAATGCATTCTTCAGTGACTGACTCTGGGCATTTATCAACTCATTGTTATTAATAAAAAAAACGCCTTTCTGACTGATAGAAATGACCAGATCTTGTTGCTCTGATGCAGCTGGCTTGGAACTGGCTTCAGGCAGTTCAATTTTAAGTTTAGCCTGCTTCTCAAAAGTGGTACTGACCATAAAAAAAATTAACAACAAAAACACCACATCGATCAAAGGCGTTAAATTCAGTTTTCTGTTTTCCGGTTGATGACTGGAAATTTTCATGTTTTGTCTTTACTGATGGAGTCAATCAACTGCATAACTTGCTGTTCCATGACGATGGTTTGATCTGCAATTCTATTTTTAAAGTGCCGATAAAACAATACCGCTGGAATAGCCACGATCAAACCAGCTGCTGTAGTGGTCAAAGCTTGAGAAATCCCACCAGCCAATTGATTGGCATTACCAACACCAAACTCCATGATGTTAGCGAATACTTTCATCATACCAATAACAGTACCAAGCAAACCCAACAAAGGCGACACCTCACCGATGGCATTTAACCAATTCAACGGCTTTTCTAATTGATGGGCTAAATGCCTACCAGCATCTTCTACTGCTTCTATAATAATTTCACGGGATTCATCTCTTTTACGCAATGCCACCGCCATCAAATTGCCTAATGGAGAAGTTGCGGCCAATTGATCAATGTGCTTTTGGTCCAGGTTTTTTTTCTTAGACCACTCAATGACTTGATCTGGCAGTTCTTTAGGAATAATTTCTTGATCCCGTAAACTCCAAAATCGCTCACCAACGATCATCATAGCCAAAGCCATAAGGATCAGTAAGAAAATCATCACAACACCACCACTGCTGACTATCTCAAACACTCATGCCACTCCTATTTTTTCAATCTTTTAAAACGGCCGTATTGTAACGACAGATGGAGAAAAATTCTGTAAATATTTCTATACAAAACAAATACACTTACCAATGCACACCTTTCATTAAACTGGCAAAAGCCATCTGCTCGGGCGAAACCTCACGTGGCTTACCGCTGGTATCACCTTTGGCTGCCGATGAATCAGGAAACATATTAAATGCAGTGTTCATCATAACTTCCATCGACTTGGGAGCCACCGCGTGCATAACTTGAGCAAACACACCTAATCTTGTTGCCACCCGTTGTGGGCGTCTAATGATAGCATCTTTAATAAACAAGGCTGATTCTTCAGGCGATATGGTCGGCACATTGTTATACATCTTTGTTGGAGCGATCATTGGCGTTCTTACTAAAGGCATATTGATGGTTGTAAATGCCACATTCAAATCATTGTATTCAGCTGCTGCACATCGAGCAAATGCATCCAAGGCAGCTTTTGATGCCACATAAGCAGAAAAACGAGGTGCGTTGGTCAAAACACCAATGGAAGAAATATTGATTACATGACCTGACCTGCGTTCTGACATGCCAGGCAAGAAACCCATTATCAAACGCAATGATCCAAAGTAATTCAAATCCATGGT
>CALLLZ010000087.1 GCA_938008005.1 uncultured Marinicella sp.
CTATCGTCATTACCCGGCTTGACCGGGTAATCCCTAGCGAAGCGGGCTCGAACGTAGTTCGAAATAGAAAAATCTAACTAAATTTAAGCTAGATTTATGTTGATAAGCTCCAAATGCACCACTGGTTTGTTAGTTTAATTATGGATTGTTAATTTCCTGAAAAAACTTCTTTAAAAGCTTGGCATTTATTGAGTTTCCTTGGTGTGCTGAGTTTGATTCTAAAGTTGCTATTTTTAATTTTAGGGTTTCTATATCTTTTTTCCAATATGCTATATAGCCCAGCACATAGTCATTCCATTTAAAATCACCTTCATCGCTATCATTGATTGTGGAGAGTGCGTACATTTCTGCTTCTTTTATTTGACCAACTTCTCCGAGAATTTGAGCAATGTGCCAACGCAATGATTTTTCGGTTGCGTTGTTGATTATGATGTAGTTCTTCAACAATTTAATGGCGTGTTTGGGGCATGGTTTTGCCAGGGGTCTAAACCCATTACCCATGGTTTGGTCAAATTGTTGGTAAGACAGCGCCATATCGGTCGTCATGTGTTGTGAGTACATGGTATCGCATGAATCTATGCTTGATAATTGAGTGATTAGTAACAGGAAAAAATTGTTCATGTTATACATTCCTTGAATTAAGAAAAAATTATTAAGACGTTTTATATTTAAGATTTTCTAAAACCATGTTATTTGAATGTATGTATTGTTTCTTGATGTTCAAATGATTATTTGATGATTTTTTATTTGCCAAGCGCAGATAATAGGTCTTCTTTGATGTTGTATGGTTGGCAAGTGGTGTGGGAAAACAGGGCTTAAGTTTAGTTTAATGATGTGAGTTGTTATCAATATAAAATGGAAGGATAGGTCCTTCCATTTTTTCTGTGCCTTATGGCAGTACAATGCTGCAATGCATGACTGTTCTTAAAGCAGTCTAATACTGCGAAATTCAATAGATTCATTGTTATCACGACAACGGCTGTCGCCAGAGTCCGAAAACCCATGTATCCTAACCAATGCATTGTTTTCAAACGAGTATTGAGCCAAGGACAAAGCTTGTAAGCTGGATGCCACAGGAACTGTGGTACCATCGAATGATGTGCTTAATCCAAGGTTAACGCTTCCATTGCTGTTGACTTGGATAGAATCAATTACACCAGTGCAATAAACTTGAGCAGCGAAAGAAGATGCGCTGATGGTGAAGAGTGATAAAGTTAAAAGTAATTTTTTCATGAGTGATCTCTTTGGGTTATTGGTAGAGGTTGTTATTTTAATTTGGACTTATGACCAGACCATGAAATTAAAATTAAATGACGATTAAGGTTGGGTGAAGTTTTGGTTACTGCATCAACAAAGTAATCAATGAGGTTTTTCATTTTTCAAATCCATCAGTAAAGATGATTGAATCAGCCACCGTTGATTCATAAGCGCCAAGATCAGCAGATTGATCCACCAATCTATCAACACCAAGGATGTCAAAGTATAAGGGGGCATTTATTGTGCTACAGTTTGGATCTATCCCTAAAGAACTTTCTTGTAATTTATAATCTAAATGGCCAAAGAATAAGGGTGGGCCAACCTGCGTCCCGTTGCCTTCAATACCATCGGTGGTTAAATCATGTATCAGTGAACAATCAATGTTGGCATCATGGTCACCTTCACCACCGTTGGAACTGACTATTTGGCTTTGTGGGTTACTGATGATGCTGTTATAAACTTCCAGGTTTTGAGGAATATTGTTATTGAAATCCAAATTAAATATAGTGTCTACAGCGTTATCTGTGATGGTGTTGAAATTAAGAACTGCAGAAGTAGACGCATTGAAACCACCACCTAAATCAAACAGCATATTGGCCTTCTCTTGATTGGAGTAGGAGTTGTTATGGTGGATTAAATTACCTTCTAGGTTGATATTTGATTGGTTGCCTGAGATATAAAAACCGCTTGATATATTGGCTTGGTTATATGAAATTTCTGTTTGGTTTATTGCTGCTATACCTCCATTACGTATGAAGATGGCACCACCTCGCCCAGATTTAGACATGACATGGTTAAAACTGACAGACGAACAAATTGCAGCATATGAACAACCCGTTTTACTTCTGTTTAAGTTAACTTGTGGTAAAGCCAGTTTTTGGCCAGTGTAAAATGAATAAATGCCAGCACCTCTGATAAAAGCGGTGTTGTTATCAACTTGGGTGTTAAACAGATTAACCACCGCACCTGAGCCTAGGAACATGCCTCCACCGCTACCGTTTAATTTATCAGGTGCTGAATTGTTATGAATTTTTAGCGGGTGTTCGTAGGTGCCGATACCATTGATTACTGTGTTTTGAACATACAGACCGCCACCGGTCTTGTTGGCGGTGTTGCCAAAGATTCCTGTTTCAACTAAATCATTAAAGGTGTCACCAGCGTTAATTTCTATCTCACACCCCAAAGCATAAATTCCTGCACCATTGTCGGCTGTGTTATTGTAAATAGCTGTGTGGCCGAGTAAAGTTATGTTGGCGCCAGAGCATCTAATTCCACCACCTTGGGTAGAACCACCAATTAAGTTGACATTGTCATAAATCTGTGTGAAATTCATAGTAACATTTAAACCTTCGCCAGT
>CALLLZ010000088.1 GCA_938008005.1 uncultured Marinicella sp.
GAACAAGAGTAGGCTATTTATTTGAATAAAGCATTCAATGTCAACTAACCATTGAGTCAACATTTGTTGGCTCAATAATTAATTCATTATCATTTAATTTTCAAAGTTAATGAATTAAATTTAATCGTAGTCAAATGAAAGTCCTTGTGAATACTGTGTTTGAAAGGCTTTTTACCAATTTTACCAGTATTTATCAAATTAATTTATAACCAACTGACTTAACATAATCAGCAATTAATACTTACGGAAAAACAAATGAAAATCATTCTTTTGCTGTTAATGATCATTACCTCAATTTCATCAAAAAGTCATAAGCTTTTAACTGAGGTAATGAGTGAAACTAATAATTTTATTGGTTTTGGCTATATATCAAATAACATAAACGACCCCAGTGATCATGTGATTTACCAGTTAACAAAACCTGAAATCAATAACATTCTAAATATAATCAATGCGGAAGAAGCCATAAAACAATTCACTGCACATTCTAACGAACCCAGTTCTGAAGCAGGAGATTACGAAATATCGATGGAAGCTAACGAATACTCTGAGATCATAGAACAGATACCTCACAGTGATCAATACTGGGCTCATCCTTATGAGTTTCAATGTGAAGCAGGAGTCAGTAATTGTCTAGAAGGAGATTTGACGACAGTTGGTCATGCGGGCAACCATGGAAATGGTATATTTGGTCCAGAAAATTTAGAGGAGACTAACGTAAGGTTAGTGGCTCAACGTGTATGTTCTCAATATACTCACACCAATGATCAATTGGTGATTCCTTATTTTTTGGGACCAAGTTCTTTTTCAACTTTTCAAGTCATGTCAGGTTTTCCTTATGCAATAACCCCAGTTCTTTCAGTAGATAATGATATCGATAATCTGTATACCATGGACCATGGAATTGAATTTAAATGTGTTTATAAGTTAAGCCTGCCTGCGCAATAAAGTTTTTTGAAGAATGATGTTGGTTATATAACTAAGTGTATGTAAATCATGATGATATCTGATGTGGCAGCCTGTGATGAAACTTTTTAAAAAACTTTATCCAAAACCAACTGACATGGTATTGTGAGTCAAGTTGCCCATTCATTTTTACAATAAAGTTTTTATTCGCGTCTTAAGTTTACTTGGTTGAAGTGTCATTATTGAGTTTGTGAAAATAATTTGAGATATTAGTTGAATACTGCTTCAATGTTTTTTCATCATTTGGACTGATGTTGTTATTAGATACAATAAAGTGACATGTTTCTACCACGTTTCTCCATCTTGGGTTTTGTGGTATTTTATCTATAAATAAATATTTGTCCAAGGATCTGGTTCTTAAGGTTCCATCATCATTAGAAACGGTCCAAATACCACTTTGATCGGCCAGTTCTGTCCGGTTGGTTGATGTGGTTTTTTCCCAAATGCTGACTGCAGTGGTCATGGTTTTAACCAAATATTCATAAATTGAATCTTTATCAATATTCTCATGCGTCTCATTGGATACTTCGTCATTAATCTTGCATATATTGGCAGTCAAGACTTGTTTCTGATTTTCGATTTCCCCAATTAATACGGCCTTTTCCTTTCTTTTTAAAAAATAAAAAAGAACAGTGATAGCGGATAAAATGATTAAACCAGTTGCTGCAGCATTGTAGCGACTGCTTAAAAATTTTACTTTTTGTTCTGAAGAAGCCCTGTTTTTTCTTTCATTTTCTAAGTCCGATATGATTATTTTTTTCTCTGTATTATGTTGAATTGTACTGATGTCAGTATTGTATTTTTGTGCCAATAATTTTTCCCTGTAAAACTGATGTTGTTTTATATAGGCAAGTGATCTTTCCGGGTCGTTTTCTGTTAACTCTGAGAGCAGAGAATAGAATTTAGCAAATGCGATATAGTTATTTTCTTCGGTTAAACTCAATCCATTCAATGCCTTGTCTGTGGCAAGCTCAATTTCTTCTTTTTGGCGGTAAAGCAAGGCGAATTGGTACTCAATTTCATTCATAAAATAATTATTTCTTTGTTGACTGAGCTTATAAGCTTTTTCTAAAAAATAATTCGCGAGGTCGATTTGCTCTTGATTGAGATAAAGTGCGGCAAAATTAACCAATGAAGGTATTTTTTCTCTGTCAATTGTTTGTCCAGTGGAGTTGTCAACCAACATTTTGGCATAATATTCTGTATCTTTATCGTTTTTGGTGGTTAAACTAATTTGTAGTAAAGATTCATATGTATGCTCAATAATTTTAAGAACACTTCTGTCATAATTGAGCGATTTTTTATAGTTAAGATGGGCATCTAATGCCAGTCTGTAATGTCTAATCGCATCATCAAATTTTTCTATTTCCTGGTACACTACACCCATATTGCTATAGGCTTTTCCTGCCAAATAATCGTTGTTTTCCTCGAGGTTTATATCTAAGCTTTTTTGATAAAAAATTAAAGCATTTAGAAAATCTTGTTTTCTGGTTGCTAATACGCCCAAGTCATTATTACTCTTTGCTATCCAGGTTTGGTTATTGCTCATTAATGCGATGGATAAGGCGTCAAAAAAGTTTTGTTCACTCAATTCTAATTGGTTTGAATAAAAACTAATCATGCCATGCCAACGATACCATTCATACCGCAGTTTTGGAGATTCATGAAATTCGGAATGGTCTTTAAGTTGAGCTAAATAGTATAGGTTTTTTTTATTTAAATCTCTTTCATGAGTAATGGTAATCAGTTTTAGGAGTAGGTCACTTGAGACATTTTTATGAGTATTGTTAAATTCCTTTTCACAGAATAATAAAGCTTTTTGATAATCAGCTGAGTTAAAACTTTGCTCACATTTTGTTGGGTTGTTGCTTGTTACTGAAACCAACAATAATGAAATAAGAAAATTGATGATCACAGTTTGTCTCTTGTTAAGACACCAATTGAGTTAGTAGTCATTCAAATAAAATATTTAAGATCAAAAAGCATTCGATTAATCCCTACAACTTTAATATATTTAATCGATCTAATAAAGTGAAATATCTGAAAATGAATTGAGTTTGATTTTTGATTAAATCTGATAGGGGTATATAAGCTATTGATTCGTTTTCGTTTGTTTTTCATTGTTCATTCTAAGAACCCCGACTGTATGATCATTTTTTATTTTGGCGCCAAATTCGATGTTGTAATTGGCGTATGCCTTGGAAAGAAAGCATCGGGAAGCTATGAAGTTTAATTAAACCACTTGATTGGGTATCTATGAAAGGAATGTTTAATTGATTGAATCGATTAATTACTTCATCTGCTGGGTGATTGAAAGGATTGTATTTTCCAGAAGAATTGATTGCCAGCAAAGGGTTGACAGTATTTATAAAACCAAGGCTTGATGATGTTTTACTTCCGTGGTGAGGTACCAATAAAACATCAGCTTCGATATGGGGTGTTTTTGAAAGCCGGTATTCTACTGGCTCTTCAATATCTCCTGTGAGTAATAGGCTGGTGTTTTCAGTTTGAACTTTTAATACACAAGAACTATTGTTTTTGAGATATGGAGTCAAATTATTGGGGCTTAAAAAGCTGAATTTTACACCATCCCATGTCCAGTTGTGACCAGTTAAACAAGCTTGGTGTGAAGTTTCAGTGCCCCACAATGTAGTGATTTGTATTTGTTTTTGGAGTTGACTGGCAGCGCCAGAATGATCATTGTCTTGATGAGAAAGCACCAAGGCATCAATTTGATTAATTTGCTGCTGTTGTAAATACGGAATAAGAACTGCATCAGCCATATTAAAACCACTGTCGTAAGCAGCACCTACATCATAGATCAAATGATGGTTTTGGGTTACTATCAGTATAGAGAGTCCTTGACCCACATCTAAAAAATTTGCTTCAAAATGACCATGTGGTGGTTTAGATATGGGCGTGTACAAGCCTAAAATGATTAGTAACAAGCCCCAAAAACGTTGGGGAATAACTGCAGGTATGATCAGCCACAGTGAACCAATAATCAACATCACATATTGCCACCAGTGGTTGATACTGGTATTTAATGCCAGTGATGAAAAATGATTGAACCAATCCAATATATGAATAAATAGTTGGCTTATCCATTGGATTAGCATGACTAAAACCTCAGGAACAATATTAAAAAAACTGCTCAGCAACAGTAACAGCAGTAGTGTTGGTACCAGCAAAAAAGTCATCAACGGGATCATCACTAAATTGATCGCTGGGGCGATTAAATTCAATCGTGAGAATATCGCTAAACTCAAAGGCAGCATACCAATCAATAAAGTGCTTTGCATTTTGAAGAAATTGACTGCTTGACTGCTTTGGTTCTTTTGACCATTGAAGGATAAAATCAATACCGCCACTGCGATAAAAGACAACCAGAAACCACCGTCAAGTACATTCAATGGATCAACCATCAATACCCAAAATAAGCTTGTTGACCAAATATCCCAAGCATAGGCAGGCCGCCTGGCTAACTTGAAGCAACCCATCACCAATAACATGATCACAGCTCGTTGGGTTGATACTGCTAATCCGGCTAAACAGGCATAGAACAAGGCAAACAACAATCCAGTAATCACTTGTAATACAGGCTTGGGGAGGCTTTGATAGGGGTATAGCTTGAAAGCTAACCCGCCCAAATACCAACCCAACAAAGCGACCATGCCAATGTGTAACCCAGAAATTGCAATTAAGTGTGCGGTACCCGTATTTTGGAATGCCTGTCGATCACGTTGATCAAAATGTGATTTGTCGCCAATAGATAAGGCATGAATCAATGCATTGATTCTTGGTGGTTCAAAGTGCTTGTTGATTAAGGTTGAAAGTGAGCTACGCCACTGATTGATCAGTGTCAGTGGTGAATGTTGAGTGCTGCCAGTTGGTTGCATGCTTTTGATGCTTCCAATACCATCAATGCCATGACGGAATAACCATTTTTCGCGATCAAACCCCACACCATTGACGGTACCATGTGGTGGTTTTAGGTTAACCAGTGCTTGATATGTATGTTCTAATGCAAGTTTGGGTGGTGGCTGGTTTTCTTGTTTATACCAACTGAGTAAATAACGTTTGTCATTGTTTATATCTTGGGCTATAAAACTGGTTTTTGTGGCCGAATATTTAGGTAAGGAATTAATTTTGATCGATAAATTAGCTTGAGTCGGTTGCTTCAGTTGTTGATTTAATTGATGTTGACAAAATAACAGTGCATACAACAGCCCAAATGTGAAAAATGTAAGAGGGGCCATTCGTTTAAACTGTCGTTTAAATTTGATTCCAAAAAATGCCAGCAATGTCAAAATGAGGATCAACCCGTATATCCACATCAATTTTACTGAAGGTAACCAAAGAATTTGTGCAACACCCAATAACATCAGAATGACATTGAAGGGTGTTAAAGCAGTTAGAAGTGTTACGTTTGACTTGATTTGATCAGCACTCCTTGCTTCAACAGATATTGGTTGTTCATTTGATTGGCTACTTTTTGGTCATGAGTGACCAGTATCAAAGCAGTGTTATATTGTTCCTTCAAAGCAATGAATAATTCCATCACTGCTGCAGCGGTATTTTCATCCAGGTTACCTGTGGGTTCATCTGCCAATATACATGCTGGCTTAGTCACCATGGCACGGGCGATGGCTGCTCGTTGACGTTCGCCCCCAGAAAGTTGAGCAGGACGGTGGGTGATTCGTTCGCTTAACCCCACTTGATCCAAAATTTCTTTCGCTTTACTTTGGGCCTGTGTTTTTGGAACATGCCCTATTAATAACGGCATCATCACATTCTCAAGCGCAGAAAATTCAGGTAATAAATGATGAAACTGGTAAACAAAACCTAAATGCTGGTTGCGAAGTTTACCTCTTTGCTTACCACTCATGCTTGATAATTTTTGCCCTTGTATGATGATTTCACCTGCATTGGGAGTGTCCAGCCCACCTAACAAGTGTAGTAAGGTACTTTTGCCAGAGCCTGAGGCACCCATGATGGCAGCTGTTTCACCTGCTGCAATACTGAAATTTAACTTTTCAAATATTTGTATCTTGCGTTGACCATCTTTAAAAAATTTAGTCAAGTTTTCACAACTTAATACAACTTCATTATTCATAACGCAAAGCCTCAGCTGGTTCTACTCTTGATGCACGCCAGGCTGGGTATAGCGTGGCTAAAATTGAAAGCCCAAAGGCAATGCCAACAATGGTCAATACGTCTGCTGTTCGAAGGTCGGCAGAAATTTCAGTGATGTAATATACTTCCTTTGATAAAAACTCGGTATTAAACCAACCTTCTAATGTTTGAATGATGCTGTTGATGTTAAGTGCCATAACTATGCCCAAAAGCGTTCCTATGGTGGTACCAATTAGGCCAATCAAAGTGCCTGAAACCATGAATACCCCCATGACTTGAGTGCCTGAAAGTCCTAAGGTGCGGAGAATGGCTACATCAGATTGTTTTTCAGTGACCAGCATCACCAGTGTAGAAAGGATGTTGAAGGCAGCTACAGCTACTATCATGGATAAAATGATAAACATCACCATGCGTTCGGTTCGGGTTGCTTTGAAAAAATTAACGTGTTCTTGTGTCCAGTCCCTGATGCGGTAAAATCCATCCAGTTCTGGAGCCAAATCACGGGCAATTTTTGGTGCTTGCATTAAGTCATCAACCTTGATTCTAACGCCTTCAGCGGAACCAGACGGTATACGCAACAATTTACGCGCATCCTCCATATGAATTAAAGCCAATTTGAAGTCATATTCGTACATGCCTACTTCGAAGATTCCAGCCACGGTGAAACGTTTTAACCTGGGTGTTACCCCCACTGCGGTGGTTCGGAATTCTGGCACATATAAAGTGACGGTTTCTCCTGGTCCAACGCCTAAATGTGCCGCTAAATCAACGCCCAAAATAATATTGAATTCACCACTTTGTAAGTCATCTAAAGTGCCATAACGCATAGAGTTCTGAAACTCAGTGACTTGGGTTTCTAGTTCGGGCATGATGCCTTGGACCAGCGCACCTTCGGTCCTGAATCCTTGTAACATGCCTTCAGTTTGAATATAAGGGGCGGCACCTTGAACTTGTGGGTTGCCCTTAACTTGGTCAAGCGCATTTTGCCAATTTTCTAAATGATCGCCTTTAAAAGCAGAAATGGTGGCATGTGAAACGGTACTTAAAATGCGTTCTTGAAACTCTTTGTTAAAACCATTCATCACAGAAATAACGACAATTACTGTCATTACGCCCAATGCAATTCCGGCCATAGAAATGAGCGAGATGAATGAAATGAAATGGTTTTTGCGTTTGGCTTTGGTGTATCTGAGTCCAATAAATAAGGGTAAGTTCATAAACAGTTCCACTGAATTAGAAGCATTTTAACTATAGAATCCAATTATTCATACAAGTTTCGTTTTTTTGTTTAAAAAGAAGTCATAATATTTTTTGAGTCAAAGAGTTATGAATAAATTTTGATTTTCAGATAAAACTTGTGTTAGGTAGTACAGCACAGGATCAAAACAGATGCACGCCCTACGGGATTGAATTGTATTTTGTTAGTTAAGGTATATTAGAAGTGCAAGTGTGGTATTCATCATGATGAATAGTTAAAAGAAATGTTGTAGGGCGTCCCCCTTGTTGGTAGCCGTTTGTATTTTCTATAACAGTGGATGGCTTGATGAACTCACTTTGTTCTATAAAATAGGATGATGTTATTCAATCAATCCAATTTACAGAATGATGGCTTGTCATTAAACTTTAAGTCATCAAAACTATATGAGAAAAAATGATGACGCAAAATAAATTAACAACCAGTGCCGGCGCGCCGATTGCCGATGATGACAACAGCATAAGTATAGGAGAACGTGGTTCTTTGACATTTGATAATTATCAAATGTTTGAGAAGCTGGCACATTTTAATCGTGAACGTATACCAGAAAGGGTGGTTCATGCTCGTGGTACTGGTGCTTATGGTACTTTTACTTTGAAAAAGAATTTGAGTGATTACACCATTGCACCATTTTTACAAAATACGACCCAAAAAACAGATGTATTTGTCAGATTTTCAACCGTAGGTGGCGGTCAAGATTCCAGTGATTACGCCAGAGACCCACGGGGGGGTGCCATCAAGTTTTATACCTCCGAGGGTAATTTTGACTTGGTTGGAAATAATACCCCCGTGTTTTTTCTGAATGATCCGATTAAGTTTCCAGATTTTATCCACTCACAAAAGAAGAATCCCAGAACCAATATTGCTGACCCAGCAGCCATGTTTGAATTTTGGGCGAATCACCCACAATCATTGCATCAAATGACTATTTTAATGTCAGATCGTGGTATTCCATTAAGTTATCGCCATATGCATGGTTTTGGTTCGCATACTTTTAGTTTTTGGAACAAAGGGGGGGAACGGTTTTGGGTCAAATGGCATTTAAAAACACAACAGGGGATTAGAAATGTCCGTTCTGAAGATGTACATAAGTATCCAGCTGATGGTGCACAAGCTGATTTAGTGAATGCCATTAATATAGGTGATTTTCCAAAATGGACCGTACAATTACAAATCATGACAGTTGCAGAAGCAGAAAACTTTCACATCAACCCTTTTGATTTAACTAAAGTTTGGCCACATGAACATGTACCTTTGATCGATATTGGGGAACTGGAATTAAATCGTAATGTGAATAATTATTTTGCAGAAACTGAACAAGCGGCTTTTGCGCCCAGCAATTTTGTTCCAGGTATCGGTGCATCACCAGATAAAATGCTACAAGGGCGCTTGTTGGCCTACCAAGATGCTCACAGGTATCGAGTAGGGGTAAATCACAATCAGCTACCAGTGAACAGACCCAAATGTCCAGTTAATCATTACCAACGGGATGGTGCAATGGCAGGGATGTGTCCATATGGTCATGATGCCCATGGTTCAACTGACAATCAAGGCAGTGGCGTTAACTTTTATCCCAATGATCAAATTAACCAAGGAGCACCTGCTCCAGAACCAGCTGTTGCTGAACCGCCTATGCCAATTGCTGAGAAGGCTTGGATAAAAGCCCATGATCAATCTGGTGATGACTATTATACTCAAGCTGGTGAGTTGTACAGATTGATGAGCGAAGATCAGAAAAACCAATTGGCCAATAACATTGCTGGTGGTTTGACTCAAGCCAATAAATCCATACAACAAAGGATGCTGAACCAGTTGCATAAAGCCGATGGTGATTATGCTCAACGTGTCAAAGCATTGCTGTAAAGATGATTGATGCTTAAGTGAACCGTTGGTAACAGCTGTTATCAATGGTTTTTTATGGCTTAAAAGTTCATTGTTGTCTGCATGGTAAGTTGTTTATAATGTTGTTTACCTTAATGAATAATATGCATAGAAATGTCCAATAATAAACTTGAGTTCAATGGTTCCAGGCAATTTTGTAGTTGGCTGATAGAACAAAATATCAGTTTAAGTTTTTCAACCTATCAAGCAGGAAAACTATTTTTTATTGGGATGGAAGACAGTGTGAAAATGTCTGTATTCGAACGCACATTTGCACGCTGTATGGGTATTGGCTTAGATCCCAAAAGCCAAAGTCTTTGGGTAGCTAATTTATATCAATTGTGGCGCTTTGAAAATGCTTTGAAGCCAGGACAAAATCACCAAGGTTTTGATCGAGTTTATGTACCACAAGTGGGCTACACCACTGGTGATGTGGATGCTCATGATGTGGCGATTGATGACGAAGGTGTGATTTTCGTTAATACTTTATTCAGCTGTTTAGCCCGTCCAAGTGACACGCATAGCTTTGAGCCAGTATGGCAACCTAAACACATCACTAAACTGGCGGCTGAAGATCGTTGCCACTTGAATGGGTTGGCGATTGAAAATGGCAAGGCGAGCTATGTAACTTGTGTCAGTCAAACCGATGTCAATGAGGGTTGGCGTGAACACAGGCAAACTGGCGGTGTGGTGATTGATGTGCAAAGTAATGATGTTGTGGCTGAAGGGTTATCTATGCCACATTCACCTCGATGGTATCAGGGTAAGTTATGGGTATTAAATTCAGGGGAAGGTGAATTTGGTTATATTGACTTGAAAAGTGGTCAATTTGAACCTGTTGCATTTTGCCCAGGATATCTGCGTGGCATGAGTTTTCATGGAGATTATGCTGTTATAGGGTTATCTAAGCCCCGAGAGAATAAAACCTTTGAAGGCTTGAACTTACAAAACATACTCGAAGCCAAACAAGTGCAACCTCGATGTGCCTTACAGGTTGTTAACTTAATCACTGGTGATGTGGTACATGAGTTAAGAATAGAAGGTGTTGTGG
>CALLLZ010000089.1 GCA_938008005.1 uncultured Marinicella sp.
TCAACTGGCTTTCAATACTTGGCATGAAGAAACAGGCCTTCCTTACACACACCTCAGCAAAATAGCCGCCTACTCTATTGGTGAAAACTACCCATCTGAAGGTATCAAAGAGCAATTGAACAAGTTCAGTTCTGGCCAATAAAAATCCAACATTCAACGCAAATCATTTGCAGCACTGCCGAGAGTAAGTTATTATCCTTAATTATCATTTTTTATATTCAATTTTACACATGAAAAAAACTGCCCTGACAATAGCACTTAGTTTAGCATTAACCTCTCATGCCAACCAATGGCAGCAAAAAGTATCAAGTCATGTATTGTCTGAACTCAGCCAAAAAGAAGAGGTTGAGCTGATCTTAAAGTTAAGCAGCCCAGAAATACCTTTAAAAAAATCAAATAACAGAATAGACAAAATCAAAAACAAGGTTGATCAACTAAAACAACAAGCAGCCATGACCCAACAACCCGTGATTGAATACTTAAGCAGTCACGGTATAGAGTACAAATCCTTTTGGGTCAGTAACGACATATTGATCAAAGCAAAGAGTTCACAAATACCAACTATACTTTCTATGGATACAATTACCAAAGCGTATATTAATGATAAAGTTTCTGTCAAGCTTCCATTGACTCGGAACCAAGTCACAACAACGCCAAGTGCAATTGAATGGAATGTCAGCATGGTAAATGCGCCAGATGTCTGGAACATGGGATTCACTGGAGAAAACATCATAGTTGCTGGACAAGACACAGGATATGACTGGGACCATCCTGCAATAAAAGAAAAATACCGAGGGTGGAATGGAACGACAGTCGACCACAATTACAACTGGCATGACAGCATCACTTCACCTCAAATCGTTTGCGGCAGCGAACCATGTGATGATCACAGTCATGGCTCGCATACCATGGGAACCATAGTAGGTGACGATGGCAGTACCAATCAAATTGGTGTGGCACCAGGCGCGAAATGGATGGGGTGTAGAAATATGGATATAGGCAATGGAACACCTGCCACTTACACAGAATGCTTCCAATGGTTTCTTGAACCCACAGACCTCAATGGGCAAAATCCCGATGTAGAAATGGCGCCTCATATCATCAATAACTCTTGGGGATGCCCGGTCAGTGAAGGTTGTAACCAACCTGATGTTATGGCAGATGTGGTCAATAATGTAGTTGATGCCGGTATACTGGTTGTTGTTTCTGCCGGTAATGATGGTTCAGGGTGTAACACCATCAATACCCCTGCTCCCATCTATGCAAAAAGTTTCACAGTCGGCTCTACCACTTCCAGTGATGTAATTTCCGGATTCAGCAGCAGAGGAAGTGTCACTGTCGATAACTCAAATCGCCTAAAACCAGATATTTCAGCACCCGGAAGCTCTGTACGCTCAGCCAATAATTCAGGGGGTTACTCAACGTTCAGTGGTACCAGTATGGCTGGCCCCAATGTCGCCGGTGTGGCCGCTTTGGTCATATCAGCCAACCCCAATTTTGCTGGCTCACCAAAAATCATTGAAAAAATATTAACCTCAACAGCAGTTCCCAAAAGAACCTTGGCTGAATCATGCGGAGGAATTTCTGGATTAGAAGTACCCAATAACACCTACGGCTGGGGGCGTGTCGATGCATTGGCGGCTGTCAACTATGCTTTAGATTTAATCAATATTGGTGATTTCGATTGAACAAACATAAAAAAAGTTTTATAACCTTATAAGAACCTTAATTAACAGCGATATAAAATAATAAAACTCAAAAACAACAGAGGGTTGGAGCGCATAATTACAAATGCACTCCAACCCGATAACCTATCAATTAAAATTAAATGATACGACGGCCAATAAAATAAATTCCTCGATCAGTCATTGTCGTTTAAAAGTGCTTCATTGAACTCATACCCCTGATAATTCACTCGATATAACAAACTATATAATACAGGAATAAAGATCAGAGTAATAATTGTACCAAACAATAAGCCAACCATAATACTCACTGCCATACCCTCCCACATTTCACCGCCACTGAGGTACAAGGGAATCAAGCCCAGAACAGTGGTAAAAGTGGCCAACAATATAGGTCTAAACCTTTGTAGACATGCCACCACAATAGCATCATGTAAGGTTTTACCAGATGAACCGCTCTCTATACCGACTCTATCCAACAAAACGATGGCATTATTGATCACTATGCCAGCGAGCGAAATCACACCTAAAAATGGCATAAAACCGAATGGCTCACTAAAAATCAATAAACCGACAGTGACTCCAATAATGCCTAATGGAATGGTCAGAACAACCATTAGCACATGCCTGAATGAATTAAATTGAATGACCAAGAGTAAAATGATAATAAAACCTGATAAAGGCAAATAACTGATCACTGACCCCATACTTTCAGCAGACTGTTTGGCATCACCACCCAATTCATAAACATAATTTGCTGGCCAACTATTGAATTGTTGATCCGCCAACCATGGGGTTATTTCAGCTGTAATCTGTGATGCATTTCCATTGGCTGTTAATTCACTGGTCACATTAATGGTTCTTTCTAAGTTCAAACGTTTGATTTTAGAATATTGCCATTGAGGTATGATTTCAGCCACTTGTAATAAAGGCACACTTCTTCCTGATGATTGAGCGTACACATTAAGTGTCTCTAATGATGCCAAGTTTTGTTGTTGGTTGTTATCACTTCTCATCATAATGGGTATGGTTTTGTTGTCTTCCCTGTATTCCCCTGTTTTAAATCCATCCAACACAGTTTTTAAAGATGTGGCGATATCTTGACTGGTTACACCAGCAGCTTGTGCCCTATTTTGATCAATATCTATCAAGAATTTTTTGCTCTTTGGTCCCCAATTATCTTTGATATTTTTGGTACCAGAAATTGTAGATAATTTCAATTTGATTGACTCAGCGATGACTGCTAATTGGTCAGGGCTGTCTCCTGATACCTTGATCTCAATCGGCACCCCACCACCACCACCGGCCAGGACCCCAACTTTCACCTCAGCATTTGGAAAATTTTCAAATCCAAACATATCCAATTCATCAACAATTTGATTATTAATGGCATATGAAGAGGTGTTAATCAATATATGTGCATAACTTGAATCAGCTTCTTCTTGTAAGTAACCCAAATCATAAGATTCTGGGCCTTTGCCAACATATGATGACCAATCAACGATGCCTGTTAAACGTTGTTCATTGACTTGCAAATTCTTCTGCATATAGCCTTCAATTTGTTCAACCACAGAAGATGTCGATTCAATTTTAATTCCAGCTGGTAAATTAATATCAACCGTAACCATATTTCGGTCACTGTCAGGAAAGAATAAGAACTCTATATATTTAAAACCATATATCGCGCCACAAAACATAAATAATACCAAAACAATCACTTTGAGTTTATTAACCAAGGCCTTAAGAATAATGGTTTTATAAACACCTTTAAACTTGATAATAATTTTATCTATAAAACTTAATTTAGGGTTATTCGAATCAATCTTTAAAAATCGGTAACAGAACAAGGTAATTACAGTCAATGCGATAAACCATGAAGATAGCAATGCGATGGTTATGACCACAAAAATAGGCCCAACAATATCTCCCATAGAGGTAGGTGACATATAAAATGCAAGAAATGCAGCTGAAGTGGTTAAGGTTGAAATCAGTAATGGCATAAACAATTCAGCTGCTGCAAGCGTTGCTGCCCGCATCGCTTTCATGCCATTTTCCATTTTAACCATGATGGTTTCTGCTACCACTATCGCATTATCTACCAACATGCCCAAAGCCATAATCAATGCAGCCAAAGTCACTTGGTTAAGCCCTATCTTCATCAGCCCCATGATCATTAAAGTCATAACAATTACAATTGGGATTAAACTGGCTATGATTAAACCTGTTCTAAAACCTAAAAACACCAACATCACCAACAACACAATACTGATAGACTGAATCAAGTTGACCACAAAATTATCAATTTTAGCTTCTATATAAGTGTCTAAGGAAGATACCCTTGATAGTTCTAACCCAACAGGAAGTTTACTCTGCCAAGCCAGTACTTTCTCATTCACCTTTTCACCCAGGTCTATAACATTGGCATTCTCTTTTAAATTTATATGTAATGAAACTGCTCTATTGCCATTGAATCGTACAATCTGAATTGGTGGGTCGATATATGATTTTTTAACTTCAGCTATATCACCCAATTGAATTAATTGCGTTCCATCATTACCAACAGGTATAAGCATACTTCTGATTTCTTTGACCGAATTAAAATTACCAGTAGGCTCTAGAATAATCCGTTCATCACCTAAGTTAATCTGACCACCAGAACTGACAATGTTAGTGGCTGATATCATGCTTTGTAACATACTGGCTGTTAAACCATATTCATTTAATTTGGCGTTATCGAACTCAACAAACACCCTTTCTTCTTGAAGCCCGCCCAGTGAAACTTTAGCCGCTTCAGGAATTTTAATTAAATCATCTCGAATATCATCGGCATATGATTTCATTTGTGCATAACTGAAACCATCTGAAGTTAGGCCAACCACAATTCCATAAACATCACCTATTCCATCATCATTCAAATCTGGTGTAACACCTTGAGGCAGGCCTTGAATATCCTCCAATTTTCTTCTTAATCGATCCCATACGGCTTGTAAGTCCTGTGCATCAACTTCATCTTTCAAGGTTACTGAAACCACCGACAACCCAGTTCTTGAAGTGCTGTTAACATCCTTTAACTCAGGTAGCTCTTGAGCTACTTTTTCTATTTTATCAGTGACTAACTGCTCAACCCGCTCAGGACTTGCACCTGGAAATTCTGAAACTATGGATGCGACTCTGACAGTAAACGGTGGCATACTGTCACGTGACAATGAAGCATACATAGACAAACCCATTAAAATAATACTGAACAGTATGATCAATGTGATGCGATTTTTTTCTATCGATAGTTGCGCAATATTCATAAGGCTTTATCTTGTTTGAACAGTACTTCTTGACCATCTAAAAGCGTTTGTAAGCCGGCTGTGGCAATAAGTTGTCCATTTTCTAACCCAGACACCACTTCAAAACCTTCTGAAGTTAAATTACCAATAGTTACTGGCTGTTTTTTAACCACAGTACTGTTACCACTTTGCACCAATAAAAATACAAAACGACCTTCTGATCCTTCACCAACGGCATTGGCTGGGACGATTAATCTAGGTGATTCATCAATTTGCTCATTACCAAAATGAAAAGTTACATTGGCGGCCATACCAGACCTGATTTCTGGTGTCGTGTCAGTCACGTTGACCACCACCGGATAAGTAGAAGTATTCGAATTAATCGATGGCGACACTTCTTTAACCACTCCTGAAAATTGTTTTGTGTTCAATGAGACAAAATCGATTTCCACCACCATGCCTGGTTTAATTTGATTGATCACACTCTCAGGAACGCCTAAATCAATATCCATATCATTTCCTGAATTTATCGTGGCAACAGCTTGGCCAGCGGTGATATTTTCGTTCAACTCCACATTAACTGCAGCCACTTCACCATCTGCAGAAGCATATAGATATCCATAGCTGATTTGATCTTTTTGAATTTTTACATTGCGAATTGAGGAATTAAAGTTTTGTTGTGCTGTTCGATAAGCATCTTTAGCTGCTTCAAAATCACTCAATGATGAACCGCCTTTTTCATACAACGCCCTAACTCGGTCTAAATTCAACTTACTGGTTTTTAAATTTGACTCAGAGCTGTTTTTCGAGGAAATTGAATTTTCATAATTCAATTGAGCTTGAATGTTATCCAACTTTGCTAACAACTGTCCTTGTTTTACTTTTTGCCCCAATTTCATGTTCAATTCAGAAAGTATGCCATTGCTTCTGAAACTGAGTTTATTAACCAAATCGGATTTTGATGTCCCGCTGATTACCCGCGTACTCTCACCACCTGATAAAACCACTTGCTGATACTGAACTGGGCGTAGGATTTTCTCAGTAACCGCCTGTTCTTCACTGCATGAAGCCATAAACAAACATGATGGGATAAGGAAAAATGATTTAATGACAGATTTCATATTATTGACTGGCCTCTCTGGAACTGTTTATAAAATCAAAAAACTGAGCTTTGAATGCGTCATTTTCTGCTTGACTGTTAAGGAAGAAGTAACTTCCCATCGAACGTTCCAACTGTAAGGCATTCAATAAGAAGTTATATATGGCATTGGCTTTGGCCAATTGAGAATTGATGTAGTTATTCTGAGCATCAATTAACTGAACGATATTAACCGCACCATTGGTGTAAGAAGCCATGGTGAGATCTAATGACTCTTTGGCAGTCTGTTCCGAAACTTCAGACAAATTGATGTTAGACATTTCATTAACCAATCTTAACACCCCAGATCTGATGCCTAAATCAATGTTTAATTCTGTGTCTTTTAAGTTAATATCCAATTGCTCTTTTTTCAAAATTGCAGTTTGTCTATTGATATTAAATTGGTTGCTGCTAAACAAAGGAACTGAGAAAGTCAGCCCTATATTGTAATTATCATTAAGAAATAAACCACCTATGGGTGGTTGACTACCCGCGCCACTGCGATCAAATGTCTTATTGTACTGACCTTGTAACGCAATGGTTGGTAAAAATCGACTTTTACCATTGAGTTTAATTTCCTGTTCTGTGGCAGAAATATTATGCGCAAGTACTTTTAATTCAGGGGCATTTTCTTTCGCTTTTAAGATCAGAAATTCAATGAATGAGCTTCTCAATACTGGGTCATCTAAAAATTGCACCAATAAATCATAGTTATAACTCTCAAAGACACCTTTATCCAGTTCGACATCTTTAATATCAATTTCATAATCCAAAGGGTTGTTGAGTAATTGGTTCAAATTGATATACCCCTGCTCTAATTGATTTGCGGCTTCGACCATGGCTTGGGTGTTTTGGGCTTTTGCACTTAAAAACCGCAATGAATCTGACTTCCCTGATTGTCCGATTTCAAAACTTTGCTGAGCCAACTTTAAATTATCTTTGGTCAATTTCAAATTCAACAGTTGGGTCTGGGCATTGGTTTTAAGTATAAGCACAGTAAAATAAGCATTAACAGCATCAAAAACGCGATCTAACTCTTCTGAGTTGAATTGTTCTTTTTGTGCATTCAACAGATCTTTTTGAATCGCTATATTTGCATTGGCAGCATTTGAGTATAACGTTTGTGTCAATATCAAACTACCCGATGATGAAAACTCAGGGTTGCTGCCATTACTAATAACAGCTAAATCAGGATCGATATAAGCACCTGAAAAGGAAGTGGATATATTGGGTTTATAGTTACTCTTTGAAGTCTCTACATTTTTGGCTGCCAAATCTATATTGATTTTACTCGCTTCTAGACTCAGATTATTGTCTAAAACTCGATTGACTACTTCCAATAAGTTGTAGCTTGATTTTGACAATACATTATTGAACTCTCCTACGAAATCAGTATCTGCAAGAAGGCTATACTTAATCGGTACACCAATGGCTTCAGCCGTATTGTAGTTAATGGTTAATTGTGCTGTATAATCTATGAAAACTGGCATTTCGGAAAGTGGTGTTCCAGAAACAAATGAATCTACCGTCAAAGCAATTCTGCGAAAAAATTGATCAATATCACCTTCTGCTTGGTGAGAGGCCATGATACCGTTTTTAACTTGGTTGGTGCTATTCAAGGTAAAAGATGGAATTTTTTTCTCAATTAATTTTGTCGCGAGTAATTTAACCTCATTCTTTTTTAAGAAAAAGCCACCTGCTAAATATAAAGCATCTATTCCTTCCAATTGATTAACTATGTCATCAACTGTTTCGTAAGCAATAATCTTATAATCAGAATTTAACCCACTTAAAGCTTGATCAAATGTTTCTTGTAAATGCAAAAATTGCACAACCCCTGCATCAACTACAATGCCAATGTTGGTAAAATGAGTCAATTGTTTTAGCTTAGCCAAATCCTCCTTGAATGATTCAGACTCGATCAAATATGTAAAATTTTTGATCCCCGATGTTTTTTTACTGATGTCTAAATCGTTATAGTCTTGATTAATCGCACCAAATAAAATCGTGGGCTTTAGATGTGTTTTTTGTTTACTAACCACCTCATTGGTAATGACTCCAAAAGCAATAATGATATCCACATCAGACGCTATTAATTGTTGGTATTGTTGCTTGGCTTTTTTCAGTTGATAATTGTTAACCAATAAATCATCATTTGAAAATGTAATGTTTGCATCTTCTCCAACCACGGCTTTGATTTCAGTTTGTAACTGCGATAGCAACACTTCTGTTTCACTGGATTGATTATCAAGCATCATTCCTACTTGATAAGTCTTTGCAGCATACACCGGTATTGAGACAAGAATTAAAAAAGAAATATTCGTAAATACTCTGAACATAGTAAACCAATTTTTTTATGTGAATTACATTATATAGATTTTCAATCGAAGGGCATCACAAACTGGTTCTAATTACTTGGATTCATTATTGTATTAACATCTACATATATTCCAATGGAATTAAAAGTAACTTTACCTCTATAATCACATACTCAAAAAAGTTTAAGAGAACACTTTGCGTTATTTGGGTATGCATAAACAAGATCACAGGTACTGGTTAGATTTAATGAATCAATCAAAATACCGTGATTTTGATTCAGACCGATATAATGAAGGCCCTTTGGTCGACGAATTAGAAACTCGTATTGCAGCACTCTTAGGCAAGCCAGATGCACTGTTTTTCAACAAAGGAACCACCTGTCAATTGGCCGCCCTGAAAGTACACTGTAACAACCAGCATAATCATAAGATTATGCTGCACCCTCAGTCACATATCGCTCAGGATGAACAAGATGCTTACCAAGCTTTAATGAGGCTAGATGGTTGCTTAATAGGAAAACCCGACACACCAATCAGCCTTGAAGATGTAGAATCAGTCAACGAAAAAGTCAGCGTACTGGTGATAGAACTGCCGCTACGGCGTGCGGGTTTCAAATTACCTGAATGGCAAGAGTTACTCAAATTACGAGAATGGTGTAATAACAATGATGTAATTATGCACATGGATGGTGCTCGCTTATGGGAGTCAGCTAACTACTATGGAATGGCTTGGGCAAGCGTGGCTAACTTGTTTGATTCGGTTTATGTCTCTCTATACAAAGGCTTAGGTGGGATGACAGGAGCCTTAATAGCAGGTGATGCCCTTATGTTGGAACAATGTCAAATATGGCGCGATCGCCTGGGATCAAATATGTGGACGGCCTTTCCTGCTTTAATTACCGCCTTGATAGGCATAGACAATAATTTGAATCAAATCAGTAGCTGGGTTAATCGCGCAAGAGAAATCGCCAACGCTTTACAAGCTGTAGATGGGTTGTTAATTGAAACGCCTCAAACCAATGGGTTTCAAATCAAGATTCAAGGCAATTTATATCAACTAAATAACCGCTTTAAAAAAATAGCTGCTCAGATGAAAATCAGTCCCTGTAAATCTTTTGCTGCAGTGCCAAATAGTAAACTACTGTTCACAGAAATTCAGGTTGGAGCTCAACATGCACAAATCAGAACTCAGGAATTAGTACAATTTTTTAAAAAACTGACTGCCGCTAAATAAATACTTTAAAATACAGCAAATGCCATCCAATAAAACATTCACAATACTGGCCTATTTCAGCATCTTACCACTCTTTTTCGCCTTATTTTTAGCCTTGTATACAGCATTAGATGGCCCTGCAATTAGTGGTTATTTCATTAATTTTGCACGCATAAATTCATACATATACGCACACTCCTATGGTGCTTTGTTACTGGCACTATTTGCTGGAATACAAATTGGCCAAAACCTCCACAGTGTTAATAAAGGATATTGGCTTTTCAATTTCATCCTGCTGTGGCTTGCTTGGTTAAGTTATCAATCATTTGCCGATGCCCAAGGCATTATTCTGTTATTATGTTGTTGGTTAGCTGCATTAATTATTGACTTTCATGCACACAATCAAAACGCGATTCCTAACTGGTATGGAAATCTAAAAATAAGATTAAATACCATAGTCATTATATTGTTGCTATCACTGGTACTCATTAATCATTAAGGAATGCGATTACGTTTTAACGACGATGTAATCATTTAATTGTAATGATATTGTGATCACCGGGTCTGCTTAATGAACCTCTGATAAATACAAGATATCTATGACTTTGCAGAGTTTTTTCTATTTACCATAGGTTCATTAATAACAGAGAAAACCATTTAAACCGATAGCAGGATTAACATCGGCAAAAGCACACAAGGACTAATAATCAACAATTTAAGAGGATAAAACAATGAATCAAAATAATGTAACTAAAAAAACAGGTATGGCCATCGCATTCGCAGTTGCTGGATTAGCTGGATGCGCAAATAACCAAACCACAAATAATTCAGCCTCCAATGAGGCCGCTTCTTTAGCTAAAAATACCACCGATTTAGTCCATTGTTATGGGGTCAACAAGTGTAAAGGTCATAATGATTGTAAAACTGCTGAAAACTCATGTGCAGGTCATGCATCTTGTAAAGGCCATGGCTTTGTTGGCATGCCAAGCAAAGCATGTAATGATGTAGGTGGAAAAATAAAAGATAAGTGGGTTGGTTCAATTAAAACTGCTGATTTATCACACTGTTACAACGTAAACCAATGCAAAGGTCACAATGATTGTAAAACAGCTGAAAATGCGTGTGCTGGTCATGCATCTTGCAAAGGTCATGGCTTTGTTGCCATGCCTGCCAAGTCTTGTACAAATATCGGCGGTAAAAACGGCTGATAAAACCATTAAGAAAAACTATTTAAGCACCTGAAGAATGTTATTCTCTAGGTGCTTTTTAGTCACCATAAAATAATGACAAGTTTGACTCATATAGATGTTCCTAAAATGAATGAAAATTTTCTTGGTTTTGGTTTGGGGTTGCGATCACAGCACTACGATTACATCTTAAGTAATCAACCAACTGTTGACTGGTTCGAGATTCTCTCTGAAAATTATATGGTTGATGGAGGTAAACCGCTTTATTACTTGGATGCGGTCGCAGAGCAATACCCTTTAGTTATGCATGGTGTTTCCATGTCTATTGGCAGTACAGATGAACTTAACTGGAGTTATTTAGAAAAACTAAAAACATTGATTAATCGGGTTAAGCCAAGGTGGATTTCAGATCACATGTGTTGGACTTCTGCGAATCAAATTAACAGCCATGATTTGTTACCACTACCCTATACAGAAGATACCATTGAACATTTAGTAAACCGCATCAAACAAGTACAAGATTACCTAGAACAACCCATCTTGCTAGAAAATGTTTCAAGTTACCTCACCTATAGAGAGTCAAACACCACTGAATGGGAATTTCTGAATGAAATAACCCGTCAATCTGGCTGTTTGTTATTGCTAGATATTAACAACATTTATGTCAGTGCCAGAAACCATGGCTTTGATGCCAAAACCTTCATCAATGAGATTGATCAAACATCAGTCAGACAATTCCATCTCGCTGGTCACAGTGATTTTGGCACCCATGTAATTGACACCCATGACCATGATGTGTGTCAAAGTGTGTGGGATTTGTATGACCATGCATTAGATAGGTTTGGCGCGGTATCAACCATGATTGAGCGTGATGATAACATTCCGGATTTCCCTGAGCTATTGGCAGAGATGGAACATGCAAAACAAATAGCTAACATCAAAGGTATTTTTTTGGACAATCATGCTTAAAAAACTACAACATCAGTTTCTCAAGCAAATTCTAGGTGACAAAACCGCGAACATGCAACAACGCATTGTCAATCAGGGCGAGCTGAGTAACGACTTCAGAGTTTCAATTTACACCAATGCTTATCGGATGCGTTTGAAAGAGTGTATCGAGACTGACCACGAAGTATTAGGGATATATTTAGGCGATGCTTTGTTTGATCAAATGGTTGAAGGATATATCTCTGAGTTTCCGTCACATCACACTTCTTTGAGGTATTTTTCTGAACGATTACCTTTATTCCTCACTCAAAATAAACCTTTCAATGAACACCCCATTATTGCTGAATTAGCCAATTTTGAGCGTAATTTATTGGCAGCATTCGATGCTGCGGATCATCCAGTTTCCAGTCAAAACGATCTGGCTTGCATGGCCCCTGAACATTGGCCAAGCCTTATATTTCAACCTCACCCCAGTATCAGGTTATTTACCACAGATTACAACAGCGTTGAAACTTGGCAAGCCTTAAAGCAACATATTAATGGTGAACAAGTAGAAATACCAGCAGCAACGAACGTTAAACAATCCATATGGCTGTTATGGCGTAACCAAGACCGTTTAACTGAATTCAAATCTTTGAGTCCAATAGAAAATGAAATTATTCAGTATATTTTAAACAAAAAATCGTTTGCTGATATATGCCAAATGCTGGCTGAATTTTACCCTGCTGAAGTTTTGGAACAAAATATCCTTAAACATGTCAATATGTTAATTGATAATCAACTTGTATCATTAGCACAATAAAACAAAGCCAACAATAATAACCTTTTATTTCAAACACATAAAACTCCTTTTATAATTCTTTAGATTTCTTCATCCACAATTCAGGCACATTCAAACCGAAATAGTTATGCTAGTTGAACTTTAAATTTGAGCATAAATTGTAATGAAAAAACGCTTCTCTCTTTCACTGATTTTTGGTTTATCAATATCTGCCCATGCAACTGATAATTTACAATTAAAAACTTTGACAGAACAAATTAATCAGAATGACTTCAAACAAATGACCAGTGTGGTGGTCAGCCATAAGAATAAAGTTGTTTATGAAAAATACTTCAATGGTAGCAATGCACAATCTAAGCACAATATGCGTTCAGCCAGCAAATCAATTACTTCAATCGCTGTAGGTCTGGCCATAAAAGATGGGTTAATCAAAAATGTCCAACAACCGGTTTTGCCTTTTTTTAAAGATAAGATGCCCTTAGGTAATCCTGACTCAAGAAAATTCAAAATCACCCTTGAAGATTTGTTAACCATGAGCAGCTCTTTAGAATGCGATGATTGGAATAACGCTTCTCGGGGTAACGAAGAACGCATGTATATCATTGAGGACTGGTCTAAATTCATTCTAGACCTACCCATCAGAGGCACTGCACCCTGGCGTAAAACACCTGAAAAAAGTAAATATGGACGGGCTGCATACTACTGCACAGGTGGTGTCCAGATTTTGGCTGATATCGTGGAACGTGTAACTGGTCAAAAAATGTCAGAATACCTGCAAACAAAATTATTCAACCCATTGAACATCAAATCACCTGAACATAGTTTCACACCTTTAGGAGTAACCGTTGGCGGTGGCGGTATGGGCCTAACATCTAGAGATTGGCTTAAGCTTGGCCAGTTAATGATGTCAAATGGTACCTATAATGGCAAAAAAATATTAAGCAAAAAGTGGATTGATGATTCGTTTACCAGACACACTGTAATGGATGAAAACCGCAATGTAGAATATGGATATCTTTGGTGGATTAATGATTTCAAGATTGGTGATAAAACCATCACAACTTTTGCTGCATCAGGTAATGGCGGAAACTACATGTTTATGATTCCAGAATTGGGGGCTCAGGTGGTAATTACCAGTATTGCATACAACACCAATTACATGCACCAGCAATCACAAAAAATTCTTACAGATCATGTGATACCGGCACTGATCGAGCACAGCAACTAAAAAAATTAATTTTGAGGATCTAGAAATGATGTGGGTAACCAATCAGCATTAAGCACTTGTTGTCTTTGAGCACTCACATCAGCTTGCATATCAGCCATTAATTGCTGCCATCGAGATTCATTTTTAAGTGCTTCGAAAGCAGGCAGCCAAGACAACCATCGATAATCTCGATAACCGACTAAAAAACCTTTTTGTAATGATTGAAGCGCTGTTTCCATATCGCCAATTTGAGCATAAAAATGAGCCCGATAAATCCATGGATCAGGCCAGGTGAAAGGCATATCAAGTCCATTTTTTCTGACGTCGACAAGCAATTCCCTTCTAACTTCACTTGTAGCTGATTGATGCAACAAAGACTTCATCAGTAATTGCGCATTCATATCCCCGCTATCTATTAAAATTGCCTTTTCTAAATGCGACAGTGCAGTTTCAAAATCCTTATTTTTCCATGCAATCAAAGCCGACAATATTGGAAGTTCAGGCCTTTTGACCCCTCTGGCATTTGCCTGATTGATGGTTAAAATAGCTTGATCAATTTTATTTCTAGACAATAAGAATCTTGCCTTTTGATGGGTGGTAAAAACGTTGTCTGGTGACAACATGTCGGCTTTGTTGTACCATTGTTCAGCCAACACTTCGAACCCCAATAACCCCAACACATTAGCAATCTGTAAATCAAGATAATGCTGATTTGAATCTACAACTGATAAATTCAACTTCAAAGCATCTATTAATCGGCCTTTTACCGCATATAAGTGGGCCAATGAACTGATTGATGAATCATTCCCCGGCGCTAATTTAATGGCATTTTCATAGCCTTCAATGGCTTTATCTAAATAACCACTTGCATCATCCGCAAAAGCCAATGCAGTCCAAGCTCTCGCGTTGGATTCATCGGCTTCAATGGCTCTTAATGCCAATGATCTTGCTTCCGTTAACAAGTCATGATTCTGATTAAATTTGGTAACCTCATGAGATAATGAGAATGACAAGCCAATCAAAGAATTAACATGGTTGGCGTCAAGCACCAAAGCTTCTCTGTATAAGCCAATCGCCAGTTGATTACTTTTGGCGTTGTGCATACGTAAATACTTCAATGCTTGATTCGCCAAATCTTCTGTTGAAACAACTGCCGACGAATTGACTTTGGATAATTCAATTGGGATTTTTTCATCAAGAAAATCATCAGATGAAAACCACCAACCAATCAGCATGAGCATCAAAACTACAGACACAGCCACCAGTACATTGCGTTTTTTATGCCCAATTCTTTTTTCTGTTTTAATAACCGGTTTTAACCAACGATATCCAACATGTCGGGTTGCTGACAAATAGGCTTTGGGATCAATTTCAACTTCAATCAAGGCTTTTCGTATCATCGCAACGCGCTGTGTAACAGTTTCCGGGCTGACCGCCGATTGCATCCAGACCTGATCCACCAATTGTTGGTTACTGACTGAATCAGGATAAGCAGCAATCAATACCTTCATGGCTCTGAAGGACAGATCTGAAAGCTTAATACGCATTTGTTTTCTAAAAGCTTGTTGAGCCATGACATCAAGGCATATCTCACCAGTAACCCAAAACTGTTTCTCGGTATTCATCAACCTGAATTAATTTTCAATGAAAGTATTTTGCCTGAGTATCTCTAAACATACCAATGTCAAAAGCCATAAATAAAGAATTCAAACGATAAAACCCAGTTAATCAATAACTTATATGCAACTTTATTATTCTTTATGTTTCTTTATTTAAACTTCATGCAACTCAAAATTCATTTTTATATGGTGTAGTCAAAACAATTTAATTAACTTTTATGTTTAGTGACACCCTTATTTTCTAATGGGTAATACACTCAAAAACCTACTTTTAAATACCAAAGCAACTGGAAAATAAAATGAAAATTCACTTATACCGACTCAAGTTTTTTATACTCTGTTTAATGACCTTCACTCTTCATATTTGCCAAAGCAAAAACAACACAAGTGAATTAACAGGCATGTGGGAAGGAAAACGAATTGCTGGACCAGAAATTCAAGGTGACTTACTGATCAGTAGAGACAATGATCGCTGGCTGATTGATGTTTCTGGATTCAAGTTCAACATTCCCTACCAAAACAGTAGGAAAAACTCCGAACTATCCTTCACAGTTCCTGGCAACCGAGGTTCTTTCAGTGGAACACTTAATCACAAAAGCAATTTAATTTCAGGGCATTGGTACCAACCCGGCACACTCAACAATGGCATGCCACATGCCTCTCCTGTGATACTAACTCCTGAAAATGGTAGATTCTGGCGGGGTAAAATTGTACCGCTACTAGACGAATTTTCATTGTTTCTGCCTGTTTGGAAGCGACAGGATGGCTCTCTAGGTGCATTTTTACGTAATCCTGATCGTGGCTTCGGCACTTTCTTAAATATAGACCGGGTGGAACGTGTAGATGATTCAATTCATTGGATAGGTCATTGGTTTCGAAACTCAGAAGAACGCGTTTTAGCACAGGCTCAATATCAAAACAAAAGCATGTCGGTAAATATTCGTGGTAACCTATATGAAATGCATAAATCAACAGATGACAGTCAAAGTCATTTTTATGCACGAGGTAAATTCCCCAGACCATATCAATACGCTCCTCCACCATTTATCTCTGAGGACGGTTGGCCAGTTGGTACATTATCTGAGGTACAGATTGATGAACAACTCATTGCAAAGTTAGTTGATGAAGTGATACTAAAAACCGCTGACTCAATTGATGACCCTTATATTCACAGCATGTTGATTGCACGTTCTGGTAAATTGGTATTGGAAGAATATTTTCACGGATTTCATCGCAACAAAGCCCACGACACGCGCTCAGCCAGCAAAAGTCTTGCAGCAGTTTTGGCTGGTGCGGTCATCCACTCTGGCACTCCAGTTAAACTCAATAGCCCGGTATTCGAAACCATCTTGGCCAAGACTGAAACGAATACATCCTCAGTTGATTCAAACAAACAAAAAATAAACTTAGAGCATTTGATATCCATGTCCTCCGGGTTGGAATGTGATGATGGAAATTCATCATCCAAGGGCAATGAAAATACCATGCAATCACAAGACGAGCAACCTGACTGGTATCGTTACACCATGGATTTAGATATGACAAGAGAACCTGGTGAAAAAGCAGTTTATTGCTCAGCTGGCATGAACCTCACTGGCGCAGTTCTGGCCGCTGCCAGTGGTAGTAAGCTTGAGGAATTGTTTATGCAATTAATTGCCAAACCTTTACAGGTAAATCATTATTATTTAAATATATCACCCTCTGGACACCCTTACCTGGGAGGCGGCATTTACTGGCAACCACGTGATTTTATGAAATTGGGTCAAGTGATGTTAAATGGAGGTACTTGGAACACTCAGCGTATTGTCAGTGAAGAATTCGCAAAAAAGTCAATTTCACCGATTTATCAGATGCGAAACAAAGGCTATGGCTATGGCTGGTGGTCAACACAGTACCCCTATTTGAACCGCAAAGTCACTGCTTTCTATGCAGCCGGAAATGGGGGTCAAATCGTCATGGGTATTCCTGAACTGGAATTGTTAATCGCTTTTTATGCAGGTAATTACAGTCACCAAGTCGGACGTAAGATTCAGGAGGAATTCGTACCTATGTACATTTTACCTGCTTTGAAATAATCACATTACAGTTTAATCTTGTGGTTTTATGTTATTCCTGTCATAAAACCAGCCACTTATTAGCCGTCAGACAAAACTGGATCTAAAAAACCAGCAGGCAACCAATCGGCAGTCAAAAGCGTTTGCCTTTGACTGTCACTTTTTTGTTGAATTTGATCAATCCAAAACATGAAATCAGAATTCGACAAATAAGGTTTAATGAGCGGTAACTGCAACAACCACTTGCTGTCAGTAAAACCTTGGTTAAATGCATCTTCAACCCCAATAATCACTTGTTCATGATCACCCATTGCAGCATACACAACAGTTTTATGAATGTGATCAATGGGCCAATAATATTTTTTTTGTAACCACATTTCATCCAAAAGTTGAATTTTATTCTCAACTGTTTCTGATACAGCCAAGGCCCAAATTTGTGCTTCAAAGTCTTCCGGGTTAATCACCAAAGCTTTTTTAAAAGAATTCGTAGCTAACGCCTCTTCACCACCAATTAAGTGGAGAATGCCCTGTAAAGTGTATGTTTCAGGTCTTTCAATTCCTTTGGCTTCGAATTGATTTATTAACAACTGAGCTTCGTTAAATCTTTGATTCGATATTAAAAACCTGACCCTCTGGTTACTAACAAAGACGTTATCAGGGCTCAACACATCTGCACGCTGATACCATTGATCAGCCAACTCGACAAAACCTAAAAAATGTAAATTTTCAGCCATTTGTAAGTTCTTGTACTTTAAATTGCTGTTTAACAGTTGTAGGTTAACCTTTAACGCCTCTAGTAATTGACCTTTGATCGCTTTTGAAAATGCAATGGATGCTTGGGCCGAAATATTATCAGGATTTAAATCAAGCGATTTTTGGTAATTTAAAATCGCTGTATCCATATCACCCCATACATCATGTGCAGTACCTAAAGCATCCCAGGCATTGGCTTGGGTTGGGTACAACTGTGTCGCATGTTCTGCCAAAGACTTTGCCCGTGACAACAGTTCAATCGGTTGATTGAATTTTGAAACCTCATGAGATAAAGCAAAAGACAGCCCAACTAAACCATCTAAATTTTCAGGATCTTTCTGTAACAAGTTTTCAAACATTTCTACAGCCAATCTATTATTTTTAGCATCATGCTTTCTTAAATACCGCCAAGCTTGTTGGGTATATTCTGCTGCAGAGACTTTGCTGCTGATATTTGTTGTCGATATATTTTCTATCGATGAAACCGCCCCTTTCAATTGATCAAAAACCAAATAACCAGCTAAAAACACCAACCCTATTGTAAAAACCAACCACTTATTAAAACTGAAATTTATTGGCTCTTTTAGCACAACTGGTGGCACCCATCGATAGCCTTTATTCCGAACTGATTTTATATAAGTATCATGCTTACTTTCAGTACCCATTGCCTTCCTCAATAAAGCAATACGTTGGATCACTGTTTCTGGACTTACTTCAATATCTTGCCAAACCAGGTCAATGAGCTTATCTATACTGATTGTTTCTGGTGAAGCTTTGACTAATACCAATAAAGTTTGTAAAGACAAGTCCGGTAACTTAATAACTTGTTTGTTTTTAAACACCTCCCCAGTGGTTTCGTTGATACTTAAATCAGCGGTTTTTATTAATTGAGTATTTGATCTGCCCATGTCTTGAATTGTAACGCATCAATCCGCCATTTTGTATCAACCAACAATCACCTTTGACATCATAATGACAGCAAACAATAGCCAAACCGTTAGATCGCCTTTCTATAGATAGGGTAAGTGCGAACCCACAACCCCACAACGCTGAATATTTAGACTCTACATCACTAAATATAATTAAAAGGCTCAATACAATACTGAACTGGGGTGATCTTAAACTTACCACCAAAACCAATGTCCACAATTGACTTATTGAATGTCTCTTAACCACCCTTTGTCCTAAATTTGTCTTTAATTTGTCCAGTAACTGTCCAGCAATTTCAAGGCTTTATCACACAAAATAGGCCTGGTTAGTTGCACAAACTCAGAAGGAGATCAATATGACCAAGACCATTAAAAACCTTGTGCTGATACTACTGCTGATCAGCCAAGCTGCCAGTTCACAGTCCAGTGGGGGAAAATACACTCTCATAAAGTATGTGATCAGTTCTGGAGGTGGCCAATCAACCTCTTCACTAGGTGACTATAAGTTGACCGCAACCATTGGCCAACCAGTGACGTCAGAACCCTCAAACAATGGTGACTTCAAACTCATCGCTGGATTTTGGCACACACAAGATTCTTTGTCAGACATCATTTTTTCAAACGGCTTTGAAGCCAAAAGCAAATACTGGAGATAACCATGAAATTAAACAAATCACCCTACTTGAAATTAACAGCACTGGTTACTTGTTTCCTGGTTTGCAGCCTCCATTCCATCACATACGCCGGCGATATTCTTGTGGGACCGGGTTTTACCTACCAAGGCCAGCTTGAATTTCAAGGTCAACCTGCCAATGGTACTTTCGACTTTTTGATTTACCTCATTGACGAAGACACCTTTGCCACTTCGAATAATACCATTGATGAAAATTTCATTAATAATGTATCAGTCAGCCAAGGTGTCTTCACTTTGCAGTTAAACTTTGATGAAATGGCTTTTAATGGATCCGCTTATTGGTTGGATGTCAGAGTCAAAGTAGCAGGTGGACTTTCATATACAGTTTTAAGACCGGTTCAGAAACTCAATTCTGTCCCTTATGCCACCCTGTCTCAATTCAGTCTCGATAGCTCAAGCAACACTTTGTTTGAAGAAAATGGAAATGGTATTGGCTATACAACTGGCAAACTTGAAATCGGTGGTTTGCCCCTATCCACAAATTCTAATTTACAAGTCGATGCTGAGACAGGAGAAAGTCCGTTTCGAGCCAGGATTGACGGAATCACAAAAATGCGAGTTCATGACAACGGTGGAACCAGTTTAGGTATCAATGATAACACCGTAGCTGATAATGGATTGCTGGTGGAGGGTGACACCCTGCTTAAAGGAGATGTGGCACAAAAATTGGATAAAAACGGCTTGGTAAAAGCTGGTATG
>CALLLZ010000090.1 GCA_938008005.1 uncultured Marinicella sp.
AGCATTGGTATCATGACTTCAATGTTCACCGCTATTGTGCTTTCAAGAGCGATTGTTAATTTGATTTATGGGCGTAAAAAACGCTTGCAATCAATAGCCATATAAGGAGCTGGACATGAATATATTACATAACATTAAGTACGATTTCATGGGCCACCGTAAAATGGCTTTGATTTTATCTTTAACTTTGATTGTAGTTGCCTTGGGTTCACTGTTTACCCGTGGTTTAAACTTGGGTTTAGACTTCACTGGTGGCACAGTTGTGGTGGTTAGTTTTGATCAAGCTGCTTCTGTACCAGCTGTCAGAGAATCATTAGAAAGTGCTGGATATAACAAACTCGTGGTTAAGAATTTTGGTAACAGTCAAGATGTTGAAATTACTGTGCCTCCACAAATAGATGCTGAAACAGGTGTGGCTATTGACGATGCTAAACTCAGTAACAACATGTTAGAGGTGTTGAAGCAGTTAGATGGTTCAGCGCAAATTACCAAAGCTGATTTTGTGGGTTCGCAAGTGGGTGATGAGTTGGTGGAACAAGGTTCATTGGCCATGCTATATGCCATCATGGGCATTCTGATTTATGTCACCATTCGTTTTGAGTGGCGTTTTTCATTAGGAGCTATTGCAGCTTTGGTTCATGATGTTGTCATTACTGCTGGTGTCTTTTCGATCTGGCAGGTGGAGTTTGATTTAACTGTTTTGGCTGCGTTACTTGCTGTGATTGGTTATTCCTTGAATGATACCATCGTGGTATTTGATCGAATCCGTGAAAATTTCAGAAAAGGTCGTAAAGCAACTACTGAAGAAGTCATTAACAATTCGATAGGACAAACCTTGTCACGAACAGTGATCACTTCATTCACTACCATATTGGTGCTGATGGCGTTATTTATTTTCGGCGGTGCACTGATTCATGGTTTTGCTTTTGCTTTATTGGTTGGTGTGTTTGTCGGTACTTATTCTTCTATATTTGTAGCCAGCACCACCACATTGGCTTTGGGTATCAGTCGTGAAGATTTGATACCTGTCGAAAAAGAAGGCGCAAACTTGGATCACATTCCTTAAATTTGATCCAGTATTTATTCATAAAAACCCACTGACTGTATTAGTGTTTTAAAAATTTGTTAACATAGACAGATAAATCAAGAAGGTTGTTTAAAAGCCTCTTGATTTATTTAATTTGTTAGGCAAAGACATTTAAAGTTACACAGAGAACTGTCCAGTTTTATCAAAATTGATTTTGAATGGATTCAATTTTAGCTAATTGGTTTTATCAGTTGTTTCAAAGAGCTAATTACATAGCAATGTGGCTACTGGTGTTATTTTTATGTAATTGCTTTTTTTTCAAATATTTTGGAATGACACATATTGTCACTTTTCTATATTGGGGTATTCATCTCAATATTTGAAATAATTTGGTTATTGCTAATAGTTATCAAAGAATAGGCATTGTTTATTGGTAAAGACGCCTTTTTGAGCGATTTAATTCGTAAACTATTAAACATTGAAATGGGTGTGTTGGTTGCGTTTGTTTGACTTGGTTACTGTGATTATTTATTATTTTTCATTTCTTGTTTTGATGCTTCCATGTTTGCTAAAACACTTTTTACTGTAATTATTTTAGTCAGTACCACTGTTGTATGGGCTTCCCCAGATCATTTGATGATAAAAAAAGCCATGTTGGTGGCGCCTGAAACTGCTGTTAATATTGACACCATCTATAAAAGTAACTTTGCTGATGATGTAATTGAGTGTAAAGTGGCTGTTGGACATTGTGATGTGCTTCCTACTGGCGATTTTGTTAACCTTAATTTTACTGGTCAGGATATGTCAGGTAAAAGGATTTGTATCACTAACCATATTTTATTTTATGTGAGCAATTTACAAGGTGAGGAAGGCAATCCTGCTGTTATCAGTAACTGTGACGGTATAGGCCAAATCACTGATACAAATAAGGCCCTATGGATATTGAATTCACAATATGTTCGAGTGACGGGAACAGGCCACAGTGGCTATCCTTTGGGCTTGAAACTATCAGGCGCGCATAACACCATTGATGTAAGTAATGGATCAAGCAATATTGAAATTGATCATGTTGATGTTCGGACTTCTTCGGATGGTAATACAGGTACAGGGATCAGTATAAGAAGTTACCCAGCTTGTGAAGAAGGCGAATTAAAATACACCCGGCCTAATTTTACTCAACATGATTCGATCGTTAGAGACAGTTATATTCATGACACTATAAATGAAGGTTTGTATATTGGTACATCCCATCATCAACAGTCAGAAGGAGCTTATACACTAGACTGTGATGGAGATGGGAATTTTGAACCAACACCACAAGCAGATTTGAAGGGTGTCGTTGTAGAAAACAATATTCTATTCAATATTGGTGGTGATGGCATTCAGGTTGGTGCCGCTGTAGAAAATGCAAAAATAGAAAATAATTTGGTACTTGGTTTTGGAGAGGTTGCTGGTTGGCCGCATATACAAGGTATTGAAGTTAATCCAGGTTCTAAGGTTGATATTACATATAACTGGATAGAAACCACTACGCCGGAGAGTTCTGGTGTTGGTTTGTCAATACAAGGTGCTGGTGGTAGCCGGTATATCAATAATGTATTCATAGGCATGAATAAAGCAATTCATGGGCTAAGGTCTACTGGCCCAACTGATGATCCACATTTTGTGTGGTACAACACCTTTATTTTATCAGGTGAGAGCAATGCGGCATCAATTTGGTGTAGTGATGAAGTTGCTGTTAATCAAATGGATTTTGCTAATAATATATTCATTAATTCAACGACACCATGGGCAGATAGCCAATATGGTGGGACTGGCTGTTGGCAAGAAGCAGGGCAGTGGTTAACTGATGATATCAATGAATTAGGATTTGAAAATCCTTTTGAGCAGAGAATATGGCCAATTAAAGGGTCGGTGTTAACTGGCCAAGGCGCTATAACATCGCCAGCCATTACTTATGATTTTTTTGGTGATATGAGAATAACCAATGAACCAGGTGCTTTTGCAGTTAAGTAAACTAAAAAAATGGATGAAATGTTCAAGTATAGTATGGCAGTATTCTGGTGCCGATTTGAATGATGTTCCCCAATAAAAAAAGTATCCTGTTTATATAGCTTTTAAGAATTTAAAGACTGAGTCTGCGAGTTTAAATGTTGCTGATTGTTCAAACCGAAAAAAAAGTTCTGGTTCAATCAATTCTAACTCCATCAATACCAACTGATCTTTGTTGTTACGAATTAGGTCAACTCTGGCGTACATTGGCTTTGGGTTACATGCAGCAATGGTTTGTTCAGCAAATTTGATTTCTTCAGCAGATGCAAAATAAGGGTGAACTGTTCCTCCATGCTCATCTTGCACCCTGAAGTCACCAGCTCTGGATTTTTTCAGAACTGCATGGGTGAATTGTCCGTCAATAACCATTAAAGATATTTCTCCATGACTCATGATGCTTTGTTGAAATGGTTGAGCGATAAAGCCCTCATGTTGAATGAGTTGGTTGAATTGGAGCTGAGTGTTTGTGATGTTGTTATGAGTGACTTTGAATGTGTGGCGAGCAGAGCCAGATATCAGCGGTTTAACTACGAAGTCAGAAGTATTGAATTGTTGGAAAAATGAATCTAAAGCGACGTTTTTGCCTTGTTCTATAATGATGGAATCAACTATGCGTATACCTTTGTTCTCTAGATCAATCAGGTATTTTTTATTTAAATTCCATTCAATGATTTCAACAGGGTTAATCATAATTGTATGTTGTTTTATTTGATCAAGCCAGGCAGAAAATTGCTTAAATTGATAATAATAATCCCAAGTGCTTTTGAATAATACAGCTCGTGTGTTATGCCAATCAAAATTGGGATTGGACCATGAAACCCTGCATACTTTCAGTTGGGTTTGTTGTAAGGCATGTATCAGCATTTCATCTTCGTAGAGCGATTGTAAAGTATGCCAATTTAAGCTATCTGGATTTTCAAGTTGATCACATGTCAATATGGCAATGTCGTATTTCATAGAAACCTCATTGGAATTTCTCTCATAAGTCAGTAAAAGAGGGTTAAATAGATAAATAGATTTAAGAACCACTGTTGGTTCATTAAATCAAAAAATCAGAGGGCTTAAAAAGCAGCCCTCTGTTTGCCCAGCATGTTTGGTTTCAATTTTCATGGGTGGTCAGCAGCAATTTGATGTAATAATGTTTTTGTTGCCTCTAGATGGCTGTTATAAATATCATTTCCTGAAAACACAGGGATGTTAATATCAGGTTTTAACCCTATTGACTCCCAGTTTTTACCATGAGCATCCCAATAGTACATATTGGAAAGCCCCACCTCCCAGCCATTGGGTAATGTTTTGTCTAGAATGTCGGAAAATGCGCCTCGGGTTGTTGTTCCAATATGTATTACTGTGGGCAGAGCCTTCATCGCCATGGTGAAAGTCTCAGCAGCACTGACTGTGTGGTCGCTGGTATAGAGATAAATTGGTTTGCGATAAATTTGCTTACCCGTTGGGTTAGTATAGTGTTTTTGAGGTTCGTTTGATGAACCCAGTGGTAAATGTGAATACAGCAGTGTTTTATCTTGAGTGAAATAATTGGTAATCATCCTACCAATTTCATCTGCTCCACCACTATTGATTGTAACATCAATAACAATACTCGAACTAGATGCTAAGTTTGACATGATTTTTTCAAAGGCTTTGTCAAAAGCATTCAATTCATCCTGTAAGGAACCGCTGTTACTGAACCCATGCATATTTAAGATATTAATGTATCCAATATTGCCAACTTGACCCCAAATAATTTGATCATTGGCTGAAATGTTCGCATCGGGTAATAGGTGTTCAATGATGTTGCCAATGGTTTTTCTGTACCATAAAGCGCCAAAAGTATCTCGATCTTTAATTTTTGACTGTTTTCTAAAAGCTGTATCCAAAGCTGGTGTAAGTACTCTTGATGCATCATTGTTAACAGTTTTAATTTTGCCATTAATCGATGCTTGTATGAATAGGTGTCCATCATTGATGCCTTTTAGGAGGGAGTCGAAAACTTCTAACAATTGGGTGTTTGATATGTTTTCATGAACTTTTTGTGAAACTTTGCTTACTCTTGCATCCCAATTTACGCCATATAACTTAAAAAAAGCATAATGTTCTGACATTAATTCGACAAAATATTTAAAAGTTTCTTGAGGGTTGTCATTTATCTTAATTAGACAAAAATTGGGTAGTTTGGGAATTCTTTTAAATTTATAAACCTTAGATTCTTCTAATCTAGAAATACCAATGTTGTTAATATCGTAGTAATTAAGGTTGGTAAAATATGTTTGAGTATCATTTAAACTTGTTTCGTGTTTTTTACAATAACTTTGGCTGATGTCATAAACTTCCATCCCATCAGCGCTTAAATTAATAGCATACCCGTATCCGGATGATTGCCAGGTGCCCCAGTATTGTTGATCAATATTTATTGTTGACTCACTTATTTTATGATTAACGCTGCAACCACTAACAAGACAAATAAAGCCAATTATTATTAAGTTATTTTTTAGCATAAAATTTACTGTTGTTATTAAAAAAGGCAACTTTAAAACTTTTTCATTTATTAATCGTTCAACCCTATAGGACAGTACGTTTTTGGAGGTAATATTTTGGATGTTGATTTAGTTATTCTTGGGGTTTCATATGCAGTATTAGGAGCCAATATTTTTATACTGGTTACACTGTTACTGAATAGATTAATGGTAATTCATAAGTATCTGTTGGTGCTTTACGGGGCTCATTTGATCTCTGTAATTGATGATATTTATGTTTCTTCGGAATGGTGGAAGTTATTTCCACAGTTTAATCATGTTTACTTGCCGTTTGTGTTTTTGGTGACGCCTGCATTCTATTTATACCTTAAAGCTTTGACTTGCCCACAAGAGAATAAAAAATTTAAAGTTAAATCAAGGCACTGGCTTGGTTTTGTTGTTGTGCTGTTTTGTTGTTTGCCATATTTGTTATTAAACTCATCAACAAAGCTGGAAAGGCTTATAGCGAGCCCGGAAACATTAGATCATATTGGTTTTACGACTATTGGTCCATATCTGGCGCTTTTACTGTATATCCCGTTTTGTATGATGTATCTGATTATGGCTTTGCGGCTCATTATAAAAAACAAAGTAAGCCTCAAAACTTTCTTTTCAAATATAGACAATAAAGATTTGTCTTGGATTAGATGGATGATAATTGTGTTTTTGTTAGCTCTGGTATTTTCAGCTTTACAACTCTATTTGCCAGACAGTTTAACAGAGGGGAGTTCATGGCGGTTCATCTATCTTTCACTGGGGTATTTATGGTTAATGATTTTTGCTATCCTCGCCAGCAAACAACAACCTATGAAAGTTGAAGAGTCGAAAGCCATGAGCAAAGTTGAGTTGATAACAGATACCAAGAAATACCTGAAATCTCAACTCTCTCAAAATGAAATTGAGCGTATAGAAAAAAAATTAATCTATGCAATGGAAATATCTAAGTTGTATAGAATGCCTGGTTTAACACTTAGGCACTTGGCTGATGAGCTTAAAATATCTCAGAATAAAATTTCTCAAGTTCTTAACAATAGCCTCAGCAAAGGTTTCTATGATTTTGTTAATAGCTGGCGGATCAAAGATGCATGTTTGATGATGGAGGAACAATCAAAATCGATTTTGGAGATAGCTTATGATGTGGGGTACAACTCAAAGTCTACATTCAATAATTCTTTTAAAAAATACACTGGTTTAACCCCAAGCCAGTTTAAAAAAATGTAAATAGATGAGTTTTAAAATGTCGTTTTTTATCTATGTTAATGAAAATAGTTTTAAGCTTCTGAGCTTTATACTTTAATTTTTTTATGTGATTTTGTAACAAATATAAAAGTACCTCGTTATAAGCACATAAATCCATGGCGGATAAAGTTTTTAGTTTATTAATAGAGGTACATATGAAAAAGTTTTTATTGGTTTTAATCTTGAGTTGGGTTTCTGTCAATGCATTTGCTGATGATCTAGAAGATATCTTAGGTGTAGAAGCGGATGTGAAAATTACTTTAGGGCCAGGCATGTTGGGTTTGGCTAATTTATTCACCAAAGATGACCCTGAAGCGCAAGCAGTTTTATCTGGTTTAAGTGATTTATCTATCAGTGTTTATGAATTAAGTCATAAAGTTGATACTGATGACTTGAATGATTGGATGAGTGATACGATAAGGAGTTTGAATCGCAATGGAGTTGAAGAAATCGTTAAAGTGGTTGATGGAGATGAGCGTGTGCACATCATGGCTAAAGTTGATGGTTCTTACTTAAGTGATTTGTCAATTTTGGTATATGAGCCAGGTGATGAATTTGTTTACATCCGAATGGATGGTGATATTGATGTAGCAAAGCTGCATAATATCACTGGTAATTTTGATATTGATATTGATGGTTTAAAACTATTAACTTTAAATTGATTTACACTGAATTAAGGTTGAGACATTAAATAGCTGTTTAACGAAGTTAAGTTTCAATCATGATAAAAGCGTTGTATAGTTTAAAGCTATACAGCGCTTTTTTTGGTTCTGAATGGTTGGTTCAAACTAAGCTTGGTATATGGATTTGAGTTGAGTAGATAACCAGGCTGACATTTTCAGGTTACCAGCTATAACTTGTTGGCTTTTGTTGAAATTCCTCTTGGCGCTGTAGTCCATACATTGACCGCCGGCTTCTTCTACCAATAAAATGCCTCCAAGCATTTCTGAAGGTTTCATGTCGTTTTGCCAATAACCGTTCAGTTTGCCTCCTGCAACCATGGCTAAATCCAAAGCAGGGGCGCCAAGAACTCTTGCCGCAGCAGTGGTCTTGCTGATGGAACGCAGTGCCAAAGATTGTGCGGCTACTTTATTTTTACTGTCCGAATGATTGGTTGCTACCAGTGACTCTTCAGGCTCGTTATGGTTGCTGATTCTTAAACGTCGTTGATTTAAGAAAGCCCCACCACCTTTGCTGGCCATATATTCGTCATCTGTTACTGGGTTATAGACCAAAGCTTCTTTGGTTCTGCCGTTCTCGATCAAGATGATGCTGATGGCACAATGAGGGATGTCATGTAGAAAGTTGGTCTCGCCATTCAAGGGATTGATTAACCAAACACGTTCTGGATTGCTGTGTTCTGTAAGGGTTCTTTCATCATTTTGAATCTCATCTTCCGGATAAGCTTTTTTCAAAGTATAAAAGATATCATTAAGACTGACGGAAATTGCTTGATCAACAAAACCATTGTTAAGCTTTTTGTTGACTGATAACAATTCATTTTTAAACATCAGTTGTTCTATTGAATTGGCTGCTTTCAGTGCGGCCTTTTTTGCTATGTTTTGTTCTGGAGACATGGGCTTGAAGTGGTCCGTTGATCTGTCTGAGTTGATGGAAAAGTTCGAACAGCGTATGATACCAAAACTTTAACTTGAATGACACCAACTTGAATAATACCAGACTGGATAGATTAAAAAACATCCGATTTACATTGATTAATACCTCTCATGCTGGAAACATCGGTGCAGCAGCGCGAGCAATGAAAGTGATGGGTTTAAAAAACTTGCACCTAGTGTCGCCGACAGATTACCCAAGTGCTGAGGCTACAGCCCGCGCTTCAGGTGCCGATGATGTGCTATTTAACGCAGATGTACATGATTCATTGGATCAAGCTATTGGCCCTTGTACTATGGTGTTTGGTACCAGTGCACGTAATCGTGGCATGGATATTCCAGTTGTTGATTTGGTACAAGCAGTAAAATTGATGATTGATGCGGCAAGCTCTCAACAGGTAGCCTTGTTATTTGGCAAGGAACGTTATGGTATGACCAATGAAGAGATGCAACGTTGTCATTATTTGGTTAGATTTCCTGCCAACCCTGAATATTCATCTTTAAACCTTGCTGCTGCTGTGCAGGTTGCGGCATATGAGGTTCGTAAACAGTGCTTTGAGCTGATCGAACCAGAGGGAGTTTCACTGGAAGATCAAAAAACCAAACTTAATGAGTTACCTTTTGCTGATGCAGCGAAAATGCAAAGTTTTTATGAACATCTATTTTCAGTGATGCGCGATGTGGATTTCATGCAAGAACAAAACTCGGGCTCATTAACTGAAAAATTACGCATGATGTTTAATCGACTGCGGATAGAAAAGCATGAAATGGATATTTTGCGAGGTTTTTTAAGTGCAGTGAGTAAGCAGATAAA
>CALLLZ010000091.1 GCA_938008005.1 uncultured Marinicella sp.
GAAAGAAGTTGTTAATAACCCAGTACACGCGACAGGTGTTGGGTTATTGCAGTATGGCGGTAATACTGATTTCGTTACCGACAGTGTTATGGAATCAGAGGGCTGGTTACATAAGTTTAAAAAGTGGTTTTTAGGTGATTATTGAGGGAGTTTGTACTTGAGAAAAGTAGCAAGAGCTTAATGTCATGAATGAGATTTAAAACCAAAAATAGTTATCAATGTTTGGAGGTATTTAGAAATGTTTGAATTAATGGAAACAGAAAACACAGGCGCAGTCATTAAAGTGATTGGCGTTGGTGGGGGCGGTGGTAACACCGTGCAACAGATGGTCGAAGCTGATATTGATGGTGTGGAATTTATTTGTGCCAACACTGATATGCAAGCTTTGGAAAAGACACATTGTAAAAATGTGGTTAGAATTGGTCAAAATGTGACCAAAGGATTGGGAGCAGGCGCTAACCCTGAAGTTGGTCGTCAGGCTGCTTTGGAGGATACAGAGCGTTTAAAAGAATGTTTGACCAACACTGACATGGTATTCATCACCGCTGGTATGGGTGGTGGAACTGGAACAGGTGCTGCGCCAGTGATTGCTGCGATTGCAAAAGAGATGGGCATCTTGACTGTAGCCGTAGTAACCAAACCTTTCCCATTTGAAGGAAAGCGCAGAATGGATGTTGCGAACAAAGGCATCCAAGATTTAGAACAACATGTTGATTCTTTGATCACCATTCCAAATGCAAAATTATTAACTCACTTTGGTCGTGATGTAACTTTATTGAATGCTTTTAAAGCGGCCAATGATGTGTTGCAAGGTGCAGTACAAGGTATTGCAGAATTGATCACATGTCCGGGTTTGGTTAATGTTGACTTTGCGGATGTGAAAACTGTTATGTCAGAAATGGGAATGGCAATGATGGGATCAGGTGTAGGTAAAGGAGATGATCGTGCTGCCACAGCCACAGAATTAGCAATGAATTCACCCTTATTAGAAGATATTGATATGCATGGTGCAAACGGTGTATTAGTTAATATCACCGCAGGCATGGATATGACAATTGGTGAATATGAAGAGATTGGCGATTTGATTAAAGAATACGCTTCGGATGAAGCCACCGTTGTAGTCGGTACTTCGATAGATATGGATATGAATGATGAAGTTCGAGTAACTGTAGTAGCTACTGGTTTGAATAAAGCCGTAAAGCAAAAACAGTTCAAATCAGTTGAGATTGTTCGTAATGCAACAAATAATCGAATCGAGCAGCCCATTCGTGCCACACGTGATGAACAACATGAATCTGTGAATACGGTTCAAGGCGCTGGTTCAAAGCAGGGCAATACCGGTCATGGGCAAGCTGTGATTGATCAGTTGCGTGATGGTAAAGCATCGGCAGATAATGATGATTATTTAGATATTCCAACTTTCTTAAGGAATCAATTAGACTAATTATAATTTGTGCAATAAAAATCAAGACAATCAAATAGCCCAGTTTAGATTGTCAATACAAACGTCAACCTTGCCGGCCACACCACCTCCAGTGGCCGGTATTTTTTATTCTGGTAGGATGCCTGCGATTAACCTTGTGGTATAAAAGTCACATGCGTTGTAAAAATACCACAAAAACAATTGATTCAAGTCATACATGTGCTACAATTCACAAAATTTGATAAAATAATCAATAAATTACTGCTGCCTATGATTGCACAACAAACACTAAAAAATACTGTTCGCGCCACAGGAGTTGGCATCCATTCAGGTCAAAAAGTATTCATTACACTCAGTCCAGCACCGGTAGATTCTGGTATTGTATTTCGTCGTGTTGATTACAAACGTCCTGTACCTATTAAAGCGATGGCAGCTAATGTGGGTGAAACCAGTATGTCGACTACACTGGTGAAAAATGGTATTAAAGTAGGAACTGTCGAACATTTAATGGCTGCTTTTGCAGGTATGAATATTGATAATTGTTATGTTGATTTGAGTGCTTCAGAAGTGCCAGTTATGGATGGTTCAGCAGGGCCATTCGTTTTTTTGATTCAATCAGCTGGTATCAGAGAACAGTCAACTGCGCGAAAGTTTATTAAAATAAAAAAAGAAATTAAAGTAGAGGTTGAGGATAAATCAGCCACCTTATCGCCTTATTCGGGTAGCAAGTATTCTTTCGATATTGAATTTGATCACCCTGCTTTCGAAGATCATCATAATCATGCTGATATAGATTTGAACAGTCAGTCATTTGTTAAAGAAATCTCTCGTGCCAGAACATTTGGGTTTATGCGAGACATTGAAATGTTACGTAATAATAATCTTGGCTTGGGTGGCAGCATGGATAATGCCATCGTATTAGATGATTATCGGGTATTGAATAATGACGGGTTGCGTTATGAAGCAGAATTTGTTCGTCACAAACTGCTGGATGCAATAGGTGATATTTATCAATTAGGTCATCCAATTATTGGTGCATACCATGGTTATAAGTCGGGCCATGCTTTGAACAATGAGTTGGCACGTGCTTTATTAGCCGATGAATCTGCTTATGAAATTATTACATTTAAAGGTAACAGAGATAAAGCCGAATCGATGTTGCCAAATGGTTTATTTGCGTAACCATTTCGCTTATTCAATACTTTAAAGTTTCAACACAATAAGTATAAGACATATTTATGTCATAATTGGGAAGCGGCAAAATCGATATCCATTATTTGTAATGCGTCCAAACCTTTAACTTCAGCAGCTTGTTGATACAAAGCAGTCGCTTCATTCATACCTTTGTCGCCTTTCAGTAGCAGTATCGCATTACCCGCTTCAATAAGGTTAATGGCATTGGGCACCAGCTCTAAAGATTGCTCAATGTGGCTGCGTGCCGTTTTGGCTTTAGCGCCATAAGTTAATCCACCTAATGTTGCGCCTACTTTATCAATGATCTCGGCATGATACATCGCCATTGCTAAATGTGCTTCTGCATGATTAGGTTGTGCTTCCAATACGGTGGAGAGTAAACTTTTAACTTTGCCTCCCAAGCCTTTAGCCAATGCTTTGGTGATTGAAATGGACTGTGAATAACGACCCATGGCTAAAGCTGTAGTGAATTGATTGTTAGTGGAATCATCACATTGTGTTTCGCCCAACAAGTATGCTTGTTCTAATAGTTCTATCGTTTGGTCTTCATCTTCGCCAATATAATCAGTATAGGCCACCACTGATCGTATCAATACTGGAATACCTTCCGAGCCCAGTTTCTGTGCTGCGATTGCAGCATCACTATAGTATCCATTATGAAACAGTAACCAGGCAGCTAATAAATCACCATCAGGTGTTACTGCTAAATCTGCAGCATGTAATTGATCCCAGCAACTAAGCAAGCTATCTTCGCTGAGGGATTGTATGAATTGAGGTTCTGTGGCTTGCCAGTTAGATATTTTCATATTTTTAATTATTATTGGTTTTTTTTGAATTAATTTTTACTTTAGTGTGTTTACTCTACAACCAATGATTACTATACGCACATCATCAACAAAACACAACATATTGAGGTGTCACATGAATACAGAACAAATCAAAGAATCTGCAAAAAATGCAGTATTAGCCGGCTTAGGTGTTGTTTCAATCGCACAGAAAGAAGCCACTAAAGTTTATGACAAAGCATCTAAAGAAGCTAACAAGTTTTACAGTACTTTATTGAAAGAAGGTAAGTCTTTAGAGAAGAAATCGAAAAAATCTGTTGATCAATTGACCAACAAAGCTGAAGGGAAATTTAACAACATCAAAAACATTGCTACAAAGCAATTCAATAAAATTGAAAACGTGTTTGAAACTAAAGTTGAAAGTGCGCTAAATAAATTGGATATCCCAACTGTAGATGACCTGAAAGGTTTGAGCAAACGTGTAGAAACCTTAATCAAAGAAATCAAAAAGATTGATACCAAAAAAGCTGCTTAAACTAAGCACTTTATCAATCTCGAGTTTGTACCTCGTCCCCCAGCAGTAGCCAAGGATGGTTGCTGTTTTTTTTTTGTTATATCATAAATTTTTTAACCTGAATAATGAGAATTTGCATTTAATTGTATGCTGCACTATTGAATGAAATAAAAGTTGGAAGAAATCTTTTTAATTCTTAATTTTTAATGGTCTTACTTAGTTATTGAATAGATACGAATAGAGGACTTTACTTGATTCCTTGATAAAGTAAACAATTGAAGAAATAGAAAATTCACTTAATTTAGATGACAAGAGAGCCTTAAAATCTACTCAAGTAGCTTTACTGTTGGTTTTAAAATACTCATAATCAAACAAAATTTCTAATGAATATTATGTGATGATATCCACAGAATAATTTTGTTTGTATGCTACGCTAAGTATCCTTTGTTGATAGTGTTGTGGCATGAAAAAAACAATTATTTCGATCCTTATATTTTGCGTGGTTCTACAAAGTGATGCTGGAGATTACATCAGTAGTTATGGTTTTGAGGATTATTCAAATCCAAAATCTGCCGCTGATACTGCCAGATTTTTAGTGCAATCTACTTATGGACCTACACCTGATGATATCAACTCTTTCGGTTCTTTGAGTTACG
>CALLLZ010000092.1 GCA_938008005.1 uncultured Marinicella sp.
ATGTGGCTTGAGTATTTACAAGAAAATGCAACAACCACAGGACAGTTGCGCCTGAAATCAGGCCAATGAAGCTAAAAAGCTTCATTGGCCTAAAAAAATGACAAAGTATGGTGAATTTGAAAGAAAAACTGCTTAAAAAAACAAAGTCACAGCAAATTTAGTTTTTGAAAAATAGACTGCTCAGAAAGGTGTCAATGTTTTTGAATAATTCAAAGGTCTCGGTAAATGTTAATTGATTGGTGAATGAAGCAAATACAGTTCAATAAAGAGGTTGCTGATGAGTCAAAAAGTGATTTGTTGTTTGACAAAAGTTTTAATAACTTATCCCAAGTTAAACTCAAGCCGAAAAATGTGCTGGTTATTAATATGTAAATAATCCAACGTGGCATGGTTGTCATGGCACAGTTGGCGACAGATGTGTAAACCCAATCCGGTGCCACGATTGTGGGTGGTGAAGAAAGGTTCAAACAAGTTTTTTACTTTTTTCTCATCAAAAGCTTCGCCATTATTTCTGAACTCTATGATCTGGCCTCGAACGATCATTTGTAGCTCTTTATCTAAACCATGTTTGATGGCATTTGAAGCCAGGTTCCACACCACTTGTTTGAAATGGTCTGGATCAAATTCGATGGTGGCATCTTTGGCAGCAATGATTTGAATAGACTTAAGTTCTGTAAAGCCTTGTTCAACTAATTGTTTTTTTGTTGAAACCAAAAAATCTGAGATGATTAATGTTTCAGATTGGGCTGTTTTTCTTTTGGACATCTCAAGGATGTCCTCGATAATGTGATTGGCTCGGCGGGTTTGGTTGACGATTATTTCACTGATTTGTTTGTCTTGATCTTTTAGATCAGGAGATTCAACCAATAACTCAGCTGCAGTGCTGATGGCAGCCAAAGGATTGCGTATCTCATGAGCGATTGAACTGGATAACTTACCTAAGGATGCGAGGTTTAATTGTTGGGCAGCTTTTTTTAAGAAACTGGAGTCCTCAATAAACAACACGCCAAAATTCTTCTCTTCGGAAACCGAGGCTTTGCGCAAATACAAATCCATTCCATTGGGTGCGTTATATACAGCACCATCTTTACCACTTCTGATGTAGTTTTCAATTTCTTCAGGAAAGAAAATGATGTCATCCATGTCCAACAATTTCTTTGCTGAAGCATTGGCGTGCAGAATGACATGGTCGTTTTGATAGACAATCACGCCATTGCTTAGTTTTTCGATGATGACTTGATTCATGTTTTCTAGGCCAGAGATGGTTTTTCTTTGACTCTTGTACATTTGCAAGGTACTGGTATAAGAGATGGATTGGCGTATGCCTAATAAAGCAATTAAATAATAGCCCAAAGCATGTAGCCATTTATTGGAATCGCTGACCTGTTCTTGGCCGCTTAAATCAAAGATGTATGGTAGGTACCAAAGCAATATAGCGGCGGTGGTGGGTGCCAGTAAAATATAAAAAGGTTTGCGGTACAAAATTGCTGCTGAACCGATGGCCAGAACTGGCAGTATGGCTATGCCTTGCGAAAAACCATTGGTGGCATAAGCCAAGTAAAGTAGCACAAATAGGTCGAGGAACAAGGTCAGTTTACTGATTGTAATGACACTGCGTTGTTGGCTGATGTAAGTGACGATAATGACCGTGATTGATAAAATCAGATAAATATCGACCCAGTCGTGGCTGGCAGAGTGAAATTTGCTGCTGGGATAAAAGTTGGCGACCCATTCGTTGTGTAGCAACATGAAAAAAAATAGGCTGGTAAATAACCTGAATAGGTTTAAATACCGGAGGTTCTTTTTTTCCAGTTGAAACAGTTTCTCTTGGTCGTTATTACGAATCATATTAGCATAAAATCAATGCTATTCTTTTACTTGAGAATAGCTTAAAACACTGCTTTTAATTTGCTTGGTCCAATATTTTTTTCCCTCGTGACCAATCACATCAATCTTTAAACGGCGATCAGTCCTGGGTCCTGAGAAAGAAAATTTACAATAATTGTTGTTGTTAACCAGTGAACCAGCTACCAATCTTGGATTATCTAGGTCACCGCCAGATTTTGAAGAATGGGTTCCGGCGGTTAAAGGCGAACAAGTCATTTCATATAAAGGATAGGCGCCAGGGCGATCAGCACGCAGCATTTCAGTGTGGTGTTTGTCACCACTGAGGAACATCACACCTTCTATTTTGTTGTTATCTAACCATTGTATAAATGGATCGCGTTCAAAGCGATATTTATCCCAACCCTCGTAATCATGATGATTGTTAAGCATTTGTCCGCCTCCAACAATGATTTTAAAAGGTGCATAAGATGCCAGCAAATTATTTTTAAGCCAAGTTAACTGCTTTTGTCCATAGAAAACTTTATCAGGTCCGTCTGGAAAGTTTTCATGTGATTTGTTATAACGGTTATCCATCATAAAAAAATCAATGTCATTATAACTGACTTTAGAGAATACGCCTGCTTGTTCTGGCATCCCATAATTAGGATTGGCCCAGTAGTTTTTAAAAATGTTTAAAGCCTGCTCTTTAAAAGCGAATTCTGAACCTGAATTATTTGGGCCAAAATCGTGGTCATCCCAGGTCGCGTAATTGGCAAATTTTTGATAAACAGGTTGTAAGTATGGCTGGCTTCGATCTCGCATTACTCTGCTTAATAGGTTTTGTTCAGCATCAAAATCAACTTCTCGATAGTACCAATTGTCACCAATCCATAGCATGACCTCAGCATCCTCACTGGCAATTTGGTTGAACATGGCTTCATGGCCACTGCCGTATGGGGTCCCAGGTCGGTCATAAATAGATTCATTAATAAAGTTGCAAGAACCTGCCATCACCGAAAAATCAGGTGGATCAGTTCGCCATTGCCACAATGTTTGGGTGGTGAATTGATAAGGAGTGTGGTTTTTTTCTTTCTTACCATTGACTTGTATCGTGTAATGGTAAGTGGTACCTGGTTCTAAGTTGGTTAACTGAAAAGTATGAATATTACCTAATTCAGTATTGACTTCGGCCTTTAATTTGTTGCGATTGTTTTGAGTTTTTGTCAGTTCTGCACGCCAATAGGTAATAGATACATTGCCAGCTTCAGGCGATTGGACCCAAATGTTAGCACCTCGAAGTGCGACATGACCCAACATAGGTCCAGCCGCTAGGTTTTTGGCGAAAGAATTGAAATTTAATAGTAAGGTTAATATCAGTATCAGCTTTTTCATGGTTAGTGGTCATATTTAAATGTTACGGTTTTTAACGGAATCTTCACAAAAGACTTTTACCATACGCGTTCATGTGAGAAAATACGCACAGGAATTTTTCAGAGAGGCTTTAGAAGCGCCATATTTATCAAACGTTCGTTTTATTTTATTCGGCCGTTTATCTGCGTCTATAAAAGTCATTATGTTTATTTAAATAGGTTTTTGCAATGAGAAATATGAAACAAATTAAATGGGTTGTTGCGATTTTAATGATCGCAGTTTTACCATGGGGTGTTACATTGGCTCAAGAAACAGCATCGTCGATCAATGGTACTATTGTTGATTCTTCAGGAAATGCGTTGTCTGGCGCCACAGTTATAGTGACCCATGAGCCAACAGGTCAAGTTAAGACGTTAACCACCAACAGTGAAGGTCGTTACACGGCACGTGGTTTACGTACAGGTGGTCCTTATAACGTTGAAGTCAGAAGCGGTGGCTTTTCAGATGCTGAAGAAGGGAATATCTACATTAAATTGGGTGAGGCGCGCTCTATTGATGCAGTTTTGGTTGCTGATGCAATTGCCCTAGATACGGTAACAGCTGTTGGAGTTGCAGCACAGTCAGCTACATTTAATCCTGATAACATGGGTTCTGGTTCAAGCTTTACAGAAGAGCAAATTACTAATTTACCAGCTACTGATCGCGATGTTAGAGACTTTATACGTTTAGACTCTCGAGTAAATTTACGTGATTTCGGTGGTGGTATTTCTGTTTCAGGTGTCAATAATCGATTTAATAATTTTTCAGTTGACGGTGTGGGTGCAAGTGATCCATTTGGTTTAGAAGCAGGTGGTTTTACTGGTTTATCGCAACCTTTTTCATTGGATACGATTGCAGAGTTGAATGTCCAGTTATCACCTTATGATGTGACATTATCAAACTTTACGGGAGCCAGTATCAATGCGGTAACCAAGAGTGGTACCAATGAATTTACAGGTCGAGTTTCTGTATATTATGGTGATGAAGATTTTGCCAGAACAGATGAATCATTTACCAACGAAGTTTATGCAGTAAGTTTAGGTGGGCCAATTATTAAAGACAGGTTGTTTTTCTTTGTTTCGTATGAAAACGAAGAAAGGTCTCGTATTGCCGACTCATTAGAACTAAGCCAATCAGGTCTTGACGATTTATCACGCATCCAAAATATAGCCAGTAGTGTCTGGGGTTTTGATGCAGGTACATTTCAAGCACCAGCCAACCAAATTCAAGAAGAAGAGTCTTTATTGGTTAAGTTAGACTGGAATATCAATGATTTTCATAGGGCTTCATTGCGCTATACCACCAATGAAGATGTAGCGCCTGTATTTCCTAATTACGGTGGTACAGATGCTTCGTTTAGCTCTCATTGGTATGACAGCAATTTTGAAAATGATTCTTTGGCATTGAATGTGTACAGTGATTGGACTGCTAATTTTTCTACAGAGTTCAGATATTCTCAAAATGATTTCTTCAAAGAGCCTACTTCTCAAAATGGTACCAGATTGCCACAAATTGAAATCGAAGGCATTGGCGAAGAAGACGGTACTGCTTTGCTTGGTACAGAGAGATTTAGACATGCCAATGTTTTGGATGTTGAAGAAGAGCGAATTTATTTAGAAGGAAATTACTTCTTAGGTAGTCATGATTTAACATTTGGTGTGGAGAGGAAGTCACAAGATAACAGTAACTTGTTTGTATTTGCTTCTTTGGGTCAGTATGTATTCGAAAGTGTAGATGACTTTGAAGCTGGTTTATATGACTTTTATCAATTAAGAATTGGTTCTGATCCAAGCAATCCTTTTCCTGTGGCTGATTGGTCATGGAAGCAGGACAGCTTTTTTGTACAAGATAATTGGGCGGTCACTGACAGCTTGACTTTGCAGTATGGTTTTCGTTATGACAAGCCCAGTGCTGATGCCAGACCTCGGTTTAATCAAGGATTTCAAGATGCTTTCGGCTTTGCTAATAATGGCGTGATTGATGAAGGTGAGTTTCAGCCCAGAATTGGTTTTAATTATGACATGAGTGACGAAACTTACATGCAGTTACGCGGTGGTATCGGTGTATTCACTGGTCAAACACCTAATGTGTGGTTGTCTAATTCATTCACTAATACCGGCGGTGATGTTTCGACCTTCAGAGATTTTGGTAACACAGGTTTCTCTCCAGATCCTGACAATCAACCAAGACCTGGTGGAGCCAGCGCGACACAAGATGTTGATTCTTTAGATCCAAATTTTGAATTGCCAACAGTTTTAAAATCTAACTTGGCAGTAGATGCAGAGTTGCCATGGTTTGGTTTGATTGGCTCTTTGGAGTTTGAGTACTCTAAAGTGCAAAATGCAATTCATTACCAGCATTTGAATTTAGGTAATTCTACGGGTGTGTTGCCTGATGGTAGTGGGCGTCTTTCTTACTTGTGTGATCCTTCAGATTTATCTGATGTGAGAGGTGATGCGCGTTGTGGTAGAAACCAAGATTTTAATGATGTGTTGTTCTTAACGAATACTGATAAAGGTGAAACCAAACGTGCCACAGTTAGTCTTGAGTTGCCACAAACTGAACATTGGTATGCGAAAGCTTCTTATACCTACACAGATGCTACAGAGGTGTCTGCAGGCACTTCGTCAAGAGCTATTTCAAACTGGAATAATACGCCGACTATCAACCCTAACGAAGTTCTGGTAGGGACTTCGGCGTATGAGATAGAAAACGCCTTTAATTTCTTTGTGAACTATGAAAATAACTTTTTCGGTGATACTTTCACTAAAATTGGTTTGGTGTTCGTGTCACGTGATGGCGAACCGTTTTCATACAATTACAGCAATGATGTCAATGGTGATGGTATCGGAGACAATGATTTGTTCTATGTGCCTAACCAAGGTGAATATGTATTGGATGATCCTTCACAAGCGGCAGCCTTTGAAGCATTCTTAAGTGAGTCGGGTTTAGATCAATACAGGGGTCGAGTTGCACCTAGAAACGCCTTTAAACCTAATCGAATCAATCAATGGGATTTAAATGTACAGCAAGAATTACCTGCATGGGGTCGTGTAAGAGCAACCATGTATTTCAATGTTAAAAACCTGGGTAACTTGTTGAACAGTGATTGGGGTCAAGTTCAATTAGGCAGCTTCGATGGTGTTAACATTGCCAGTATTGATGGTTTTGATGATGAGGGTCGTGCCATTATTGATTGGAACGGAAGAGATGTAGATGGTAACTTATTTACCTCTAACTTCAGTTCACAATGGCGTGCACAAGTTGTTTTCCGCTTAGATTGGTAACCAGCTAAGAGACTAATGTCTTTTGAAAAGGGTGGCTTTTAAGTCACCCTTTTTTTATGCATGGCCTTAAAATACTGAACAAAGGTAAAGAATAATAGAAAGAGAGGATTATGAGTTTATTTGACTTGGTTTCAATATTACTGTCATTGGCAGCCTTATTTGCGTATCTGAACCACCGTTTTATTGGTTTGCCGAATGGCATTGGTATCATGTTAATCGGTTTATTGATGTCTTTAATGTTGGTCGCCCTTAATAAATTGGGTTGGATAGCTACAGATAAAATTGAGGTGGTGTTTGCTCAAGTGGATTTTGATGAAACAGTGATGAATGGCATGTTAAGCTTTTTATTATTTGCGGGTGCCTTACACGTTAATATAAATCGCCTTGCCACAGTGAAAGATACAATCGCCATCTTAGCCACCTTTGGTGTGGTGTTGTCTTCAATCATTGTTAGTGTGGCAAGTTTTTATATTTTTCAACTATTTGGTATCGATATACCTTATATATACTGTCTGGTTTTTGGTGTGCTCATATCTCCGACTGACCCGATAGCGGTGATGGGAATCTTGAAAAAAGTGGGCGCTCCTAAATCAATAGAGGTGAAAATTACTGGTGAGTCATTGTTTAATGATGGTGTCGCTGTGGTTTTGTTCATTGCTGTTTTGGGTGTTGCAACAGGTCAATCTGAAGCGACATTTTCCAGCATCAGTTGGTTGTTTATACAAGAAGCTTTGGGAGGAGCTATTTTTGGTATGGCTTTGGGTTATGCGGGATATTGCTTGCTTAAATCTATTGATAGTTATCAAGTTGAGGTTTTAATTACCTTAGCTATGGTAACTGGTGGTTATGCTTTGGCTCAATACTTACATTTGTCAGGTCCTATTGCGATAGTGGTTGCTGGATTAATGATAGGTAATCAGGGTAGGATGTTGGCCATGAGTGATGTGACACGGGAGCGCTTGGATAATTTTTGGGAATTGATTGATGAAGTGCTTAATGCGGTGTTGTTTTTATTGATCGGGGTGGAAATTTTATTGATCAGTTTTTTGCCGAGTTATATTTACAGTGCGTTGTTGATTATTCCGTTGGTTCTGATCTCGCGTTTTGTGAGCGTGGGTTTGCCTGTCAGTTTATTGAAATTTAAAAACAGTTACTCGCCTCATGTGATTAAAATTTTAACATGGGGTGGTTTGCGGGGAGGCATATCTGTGGCTTTGGTGTTGTCATTACCAGCCGTGCCATACCGTGAACCTTTAATTGCTGCAACTTATGCAGTGGTGTTATTCAGTATTTTAGTGCAAGGTTTAACAGTTGGGCGTGTGGCGGCAATGGCAAAGACATAAAAATTATTTTTCAAAAAAATCAAACAAAATTATATTCTAAGCCAATATTCTATATGTTTGATTTATATGGTTTTTGTGTGATGATTCTACCGGTGTTAGATAGCCGTATTTCGACTATAGGAAGAAAGAAGTAAAGCTAGGTGCTATAACTGTTGCAAAAACAAAAATATATAGTAGAATATGCCATCTTGATGATGCGGGGTGGAGCAGTCTGGCAGCTCGTCGGGCTCATAACCCGAAGGTCGTAGGTTCGAATCCTACCCCCGCTACCAAAATTGAAAAGGCCGCCCAAAGGGCGGCTTTTTTGATTTTAGTAATGAGAGTGTAGGATGAGAACCGTGGTTCGACAAATTCGCCGGGAGCGAATTTGGTCGCCCGGAGGGCGCCCGCCAGGGC
>CALLLZ010000093.1 GCA_938008005.1 uncultured Marinicella sp.
CACTATATAACAGAAAAAAAGTAGCTGATTTTGTTATCAGGGTTCAATAGAAAATGATGACGTGAAAATTAAAAAAGTTAGTTGACAATTAAAAGGCAGAGAAGAAATCGAAATACCTAACATAGATGTTACATATATAAACGACAATATTGAAGGAAAAGAATTTGATGGAAGAAGAGTAGATAAAGGAATCTGTAAGAGCAAGTGGTGTCACCACTTCGTTAGACATTGTGGTAGCTGAGGAGCAGTTGTTGAAAGCCAATGAGAGTTATATATGGACGGTACAAGTAGAATTGCCGAGTGATGCGCTTGGTATATATAGAGGATAATATTGCCAACACTCATATTTTGCTCGTGCATCACTTGATTGTTTTGGTAATGACCCAGATTCTGGTTGGATAGAGTTACAAATGAAGTAACCAAGTGTATGGGGTTTTATCACTGATACTGATTGCTGGGTTGATTATATTTTGAAACTAATTTTGTTATATTATTCTGTGGTGGATGGTTGATCGCTTTTTTTAGTTTTGTTTTTTTGTTTTTCTGGTTTGGATTTTTTGTTCTTAAAATCTGTTTCATACCAACCTGTGCCTTTTAACCTGAAGCCAGCGGCTGAAACTTTTTTGGACAAAGTTGATTGTTTACAATTGGGGCAATCTTTCAACGGCGCATCAGACATTTTTTGTAATTTTTCTAGTTCATAGCCACAGTTCTGGCATTGATATTCATATATTGGCATCAGTAAATCCTTATTAGTTTAAACAGGAGTGAAACAGTAAAGAATTTCGCGGAAAAGGTTAAATTCCGCGAATTTATATCAGCTTTCTCGATTACCTCACCTTAGTGGGGTTGTTGTGAAGTGAATTCAAGTTGTTGGTCAACTAAATTGACTTGAATGATGTTACCAGGGGGGAAATCTCCTGCTAAAAGCCGGGATGCCAAAGGGTTTTCTAGCTCATCTTGAATGGCTCGTTTAAGCGGTCTTGCGCCATAAACTGGGTCGAAACCGACATTGCCCAAAAAGTCTAAAGCTTCATCGTTTATTTGCAAATGTAAATCACGAGTGGCCAAGCGTTTTTTTACTTTGTTGATTTGAATGCCTGCAATTAAACGAATGTGTTCTTTTTTCAATGGGTGGAATACCACGATATCATCAACTCGATTGATAAATTCAGGTCGGAAATGACCGCCTACTACAGTCATAACTGCATCTTTAATTGCTTTATAGGGCTCATTAATTTTGGCTTGGATCAAATCAGAACCTAAATTAGAAGTCATGATAATGACAGTGTTTTTAAAGTCAACAGTTCGACCTTGGCCATCTGTCAGTCGACCATCGTCCAAAACTTGTAACAAGACATTAAATACATCCGCATGTGCTTTTTCCACTTCGTCTAAGAGAATTAATGAGTAAGGTTTACGACGCACTGCTTCAGTTAAATAACCTCCTTGGTCATAACCCACATAGCCAGGGGGGGCACCAATCAATCTCGCTACAGAATGTTTTTCCATGAATTCAGACATGTCCAATCTGATGATCGAGTCTTCTGTATCAAACATAAACTCTGACAGCGCTTTACACAATTCGGTCTTGCCCACGCCGGTCGGTCCCAAAAACATAAAAGAACCAATCGGACGATTAGGGTCTGACAAACCAGAACGGGATCGCCTGATTGCATCAGCCACAGATTTAACGGCCTCTTCTTGTCCAATCAAACGTTGATGAATAACAGATTCCATCTGAAGTAATTTCTGTTTCTCGCCTTCCATCATTTTGGTCACAGGAATACCGGTCCACATCGAAACGATTTCTGCTATTTCGGCCTCTGTTACTTTATTTCTGAGTAACTTAAATGTGCTCATGTCAACTTCAGTGGCTTGGGCAATTTGTTTTTCCAATTCGGGTATCTTGCCGTACTGTAACTCTGACATTTTGGCTAAATCACCTTTGCGTTGTGCCACTTCAAAAACAGCCTTTGCTTCTTCAAGCTCTTCTTTCAAGTGAGTAGTGCCTTGTACAGCCGCTTTTTCACTGTTCCAAATTTCTTCTAAATCGGAGTACTCACGTTCTAATGTTTTGATGTTGGATTCGAGTTCAGTTTTACGTTTTTTTGAGGCTTTATCTTTTTCTTTTAAGATGGACTCACGTTCCATTTTAAGTTGAATCAATTTGCGATCTAATTTATCCAGTTTATCAGGCTTGGAATCAATTTCCATGCGAATTCGACTGGCGGCCTCATCCATCAGATCAATGGCCTTATCAGGTAGATTGCGATCAGTGATGTAGCGATGGGAAAGGGTGGCTGCAGCAATGATGGCAGGGTCGGTGATTTCTACGGCATGATGTACTTCATAACGCTCATTTAGGCCACGCAGAATCGCGATGGTGTCTTCCACAGAAGGTTCTTCAACCAATACTTTTTGGAAGCGGCGTTCCAAAGCTTTGTCTTTTTCGATGACTTGGCGGTATTCGTCCAAAGTTGTGGCGCCTATACAATGCAGCTCTCCACGAGCCAATGCGGGTTTCAGCATGTTACCTGCATCCATAGCACCTTCAGCAGCACCAGCACCCACCATGGTGTGTAGCTCATCGATGAACAAAATAACCTGGCCTTCTTGTTTGCTTAAATCATTCAATAAAGCTTTCAACCGTTCTTCGAATTCACCGCGAAACTTTGCCCCAGCAATCAGGGCACCTAAGTCTAAAGAAAGTAGACGTTTACCTTTCACGCCTTCTGGTACTTCGTTATTAACGATGCGTTGAGCCAAGCCTTCGACAATGGCGGTTTTACCCACGCCTGGTTCACCGATAACAACTGGGTTGTTTTTGGTACGGCGTTGCAATATCTGGATGGTTCGTCTGATTTCGGCATCTCGCCCAATGATTGGATCCATTTTTGATTGAGCTGCTCGTGCAGTTAAATCAATGGTGTATTTTTCTAAGGCTTGACGGTTTTCTTCGGCACCTGCATCATCAATTTTGTGATCACCTCTGATGTCATCAATGGTTTGTTCCAATGAATCACGTTTGGCGCCAGCTTTTTTTAACAGTTGTGCTGTGGGGTCATTTGAATCCATCAGAGCCAAAGCGAATAATTCACTGGCAACGTATTGATCTTCTCTTTGTTGGGCCAGTTTATCAGCGAGATTCATGACCTTAACCAAGTTAGTTGAAAGGTTAACTTCTCCAGTGTTGTTGCCAATAACTGGCATCATTTCTATGGTTTCATCAACACTTTTACGCAATTGATTGACATTGACACCTGATTTCATCAATACATGTTTCATTGATGAATTTTCTTGGTCTAGCAAAGCCGCCAAAACGTGGGCTGATTCAATTATATTGTGATCTTTCCCAACTGCAATAGACTGTGCTTCGTTGAGGGCTTGCTGGAAATTGGTGGTTAGTTTATTAAAGTTCATAATTCCCAATTATAAGTTTTTGAATGCTAATTAAGTGGGGTTTGTTATTTTTTTTTCAAACCAGTTTTTAATAAGTGTACTGAATTCACAGATAATCTAATTTTTTAAATTGAGACGATTCTGCTAAGAGCTTCGAAATGAAATTTAAGTTCATTTTGACGACTCTATGAATTATCTGTGTCTTGTGGGTAATTAAGAAACTGTTGAATGCTGGAAAAATATCCAGATACCAAATCCAAGCCATTGTGTCCTGCATTAAGTGTTACAATTTCTAAATTAGCCTTTGATAAGGACTCTAGTAATGACTGGGTTCTGGCCAGCGGAACAACACGATCTTCATCAGCAATGATGACCAATGTGGGTGCCTTGATCTTGCTTACTCTTGATTTAGAGTCGTGTGGATCTTTGATTAACCATTTAATAGGGA
>CALLLZ010000094.1 GCA_938008005.1 uncultured Marinicella sp.
TTTATTAAGGGCTATGGCTGGTCTGGATTTTCACCCTAATTCTGTTTTCAACCTGAATGGAGTTGAGTTACAAAACAATGAGGTATTTATCCCTGCAGAACAACGTCAAGTGGCTTTGGTATTTCAAGATTTGGCGCTCTTTCCACATTTAAATGTGGAACAGAACATCCGTTACCCCATTGAACGAAATCTAAACAAGGGTAAAAATAATTATCAAGACATTATTGACACCCTTGACATCCATTCGCTGCAACAACGCATGCCTGCTGAACTGTCCGGTGGTGAACAACAAAGGGTTGCAATTGCCAGGGCTTTGATGAGCCAGCCACAACTGCTGTTACTGGATGAAGCAATGAGCGCATTAGATCAAAATAATAAATTCAAAATCATTGCTTATTTGAAGAAAATTCATCAACAATTCAATTTGCCTATGATTGTGGTCAGCCATGATTTGCAAGTGGTAACCCAATTATGTGATCAACTATTGATGATTGATGGTGGTAGTTATCAATTCCATAACTCAATTCATCAGGCAATGTTATCTCATGATTCATCCGTTTTCACCAACCAACAGTTATTGGCCGTTTTTGACGCGCAAGTAGTGGCCAACGATGAAGCTTTTGGATTATCGACGGTGATCACTTCTCAAGGAACCAAATTTTTAGTCAATGGATTATTTAACAAACAACAACCTGTGAGGTTGAATATTCACGCCAAGGATGTTTCTTTGTCATTAACAGCGCCTCAAGACAGCAGTATTTTGAATGTATTAACCGGCAAGATTGTTTCAATCAACGAAGGGTTGGCGTTTGAGTGTTTGGTGACAATCCAAGTAGATAAAGATTTGATGATGAGTTTAATCTCAAAAAAATCGGGATCTAAGTTGGATTTAAAAATTGATCAAACAGTGTTTTTACAGATCAAAACCAACGCCATTAACTCTGGTGGTAATCTGCTATTGAATTAAAACAACCTGAATGCAGCAATCAAAGCATGTGAATAGACTTATCCAAATGCTTTGATTTTATCGATTTGTTTAGTTTTCAAAGCCATTGGCAAAGATGAGGTCATTCAAGGCATCATTAGACGCTTCAAAAGTGACCGCTGGTGTGGCGACAAATGCACCCGTCCCGTTGGGTATTCTCGACATGCTGATGTTATCATCTTGTTCTCCATATTCAACGCTGTCGATGACTGATCCATCTATATATGACAAAATCACTTCACCACCGTCTTTATCCAAGCTGAATTGTGTATGCAAACCAACTTGATCAACATCTTTATCCGCCCAAATAATTAAATAACCATTGGCTGGAATTTCAATATTTGGTAATTCCCATTTGTGTTCAAAAGTGCTGGTGTCACTTAAAAAGTAATTTTCTAAGTTAACAACCTGATTGGTGTTGTTGTACAGTTCTATCCAATCATCAAAATCACCGTCTTGATCACTCCAAGGACTGCCATTGTCATTATCAGCCATAAATTCATTGATAACTAAACCTTGTTGAGCCACAGGTGCGGGTAAAACAGCACAGCTATGTCCCTGGTTATTCAAATCGGTTTGAATACTGCTTCTGCGATCAACTATAAATTCTTTCAATGATTGAAAAGTACCGCCAATTTGACTGCCAGACCAAGTGGTGCCATTGATATAATCTGTAATGGTTTGAAAAGTGAAAAAATTATTACTTGAATCCCAATCATCTTCTATCAACGTAACTTGTGAGTCCATCATGGGTGTTAGCCGACCACTGGTGAAATTGTAGTCCAATAGTTCGCACATATAATCCATAACCCGAGTCCTTAATTCTGGTGTATTAAATATTCTGTTGTTCAAAACTTTGCCTAAACTGTTTTGAATTAAATCTAAATCATTAGAGCCAATGGTGTTCCTATCAAATGCAAAATTATAATCCCAGGGCACCCAATGGATTTTATCGGACCTGGGTTCGTGGTACATATACCAATTCCTTCCATGATCAAGGTGAGAGTCCCAGTTGTTAATCAAAATATCTATGGCGACTATTCGTAAATATTCATCCAAATGGAAAATATCTGTGAAATCATCTTCAAACTCAATATCAGTCGCATTGTTAATAAAATCAATAAAACCAAGGAATTTGCTCCAATCATTGTCCTCTTCATTGGTTTGTAATTCAAAGCTATAACTGCTTGGATCATTGCCCAACCAACTTAAATCTGAGTTACCTTGATTTTTCCATAAATTACCATCGTTATCAGCAAAGTTGCGTTTCAAATACCTTTTATCAATCTGCTCAATCATGCCATACACCCCCCAATACACGTCGTTGATGTACAGTTTGGTATGGGCCACTCTGGGGCCAGGGATTCCGTGAAATCTGAACATCTCATAAGCCAATAGATCTTTAACCATGGCAGGGTCACCCACACCATTCATCAAATTCAATTTTCTAACACCATCGTACTCACGATCTTCAATGAATTCATTGAATTTCAACTTCAAAGGTTTTTTCGTGGTATTGACAAAAAAATTGGAAGAAAAGCCTTTTTGCCTAACGCCCACTTCTAATAATTCATTGCCATCAATTTCTACCGTTGTGGTTTGATAAGGAATGTCACCACCGGCCTGCCAATCATCACCCAACACTTGCCAAAAGTTGGGGTCTGTAGAAGTGATTCTGATTTCATGTAAATATGAATTATCAAACAATGAATACTGTGCTTTCACTGTCAGCGAGAAACACACCAAAATAATCAAACCAAAAAACTTTTTCATAAAAACAACCCTTATATGCAAGCCACTAAGGCATACATTCTAAACAATATAATTGGAAAATGCTGTTAAGAGTGGCGATTACTTAGTTATGAGGTTTTGAAAAAAGGGGTGTAATGAGCATGTGAAAGAGGCTAAATAAGCTATAAACAACTGACTTTATTTATTAGAAGGCATTTTTGCCAGTAGTTTATAGCCTGAAAATGGTAAGCTTTATCAGATAAAGCTTACAAAATATTCAACAAATCAAAGGCCGCATTTCCTGCATATTTTGCTTCTGAACCCAGTTGCTCTTCGATTCGCAGTAATTGATTGTATTTAGCAATGCGATCCGAACGACACAGTGAGCCAGTTTTAATTTGTGTGGCTGATGTGGCCACCGCCAAATCGGCAATGGTGTTGTCTTCGGTTTCACCTGATCGATGTGAGATCACTGCGGTATAACCTGAGCGGTGGGCTAAATCGATGGCATCAAGGGTTTCAGTTAAAGTACCAATTTGATTGAATTTAATCAGAATTGAATTGGCAATTTTCTTGTCAATCCCTTCTTTGAATATAGCTGTGTTGGTCACAAACAAGTCATCACCAACCAATTGAACTTTTTCACCCAGCTTCTCAGTTAAATGCTTCCAGCCAGTCCAATCGGCTTCATCCAAGCCATCTTCAATACTGATGATCGGATATTGATCAACCCATGATGACAAAAAGTCTGTGAATTGTTCTGATGATAATTGCTTATTTTCACCTGTAAGGTGATATAAACCATCTTTGTAGAACTCAGAGCTGGCCACATCCAAACCGAGGTAGACCTCTTTACCAATTTTATAACCAGTCTGATGTACAGCTTCTAATATGGTATCTACCGCTTCAACATTAGAACGTAAATTGGGGGCAAAACCACCCTCATCACCTACAGAAGTTGATAAACCTTTACTTTTTAATACTTTGGCTAAGGCGTGAAATATTTCTGTGCCACAGCGCAGGGCTTCGGAAAATGAAGTGAAGCCAGTAGGCAGAACCATAAACTCTTGCACATCAACATTATTATCCGCATGAGCACCACCGTTAATTATATTCATCATCGGCACAGGTAATACGAAATCATCAACAGTTGAAATACTTTGATACAAGGGGATCCTTTTATCATTTGCTACCGCATGGGCATTGGCTAAAGAAATACCCAGCAATGCATTGGCACCCAGGTTACCTTTATTATCTGTACCGTCGAGGCCTAACATGGCTTGATCCAATCCAGTTTGGTCATTTGAATCACGACCAACCAATGCTTCCGCCAAAGTGGTATTCACATTGTTGACAGCTTTTTTAACACCTTTGCCCAAGTAACGACTTTTATCACCATCCCGCAATTCAATGGCTTCACGTGCTCCCGTTGATGCTCCTGATGGGACAATGGCACGTCCAAATGCTCCTGAGTCTAAAGTCACTTCTGCCTCTAAAGTTGGGTTGCCACGTGAATCCAGAACTTCTCTGGCGTGAATGTGCTTAATTCCACTCATTGGTTTCTTCCTGTAATGGTTTTGATTTAATGGTTTGGTCAATGATTTTTAAAGTTTCTAACAAGCCTGCCATTTGGTCTAGTTTAACCGCATTGGGGCCATCACTTTTGGCATTGGCAGGGTCTGGATGGGTCTCCATAAATAAACCAGAAATACCCACTGCGGTAGCAGCTCGAGCCAATACCGGTACATGTTCACGTTGACCACCCGATGTACCGCCTTGGCCACCAGGCAATTGTACCGAATGGGTTGCATCGAAAACAATCGGACAGCCTGTCTCACGCATTACCGCTAAAGAACGCATATCTGAAACCAGGTTGTTGTAACCGAAACTGGCACCACGTTCGCACACCATAATTTGTTGGTTGCCTGTTGATTGCGCTTTTTCGATCACATTTTTCATATCCCATGGTGCCATGAATTGGCCTTTTTTGATGTTCACTGGTTTACCAGCATTACAAACACGAAGAATAAAATTGGTTTGTCGAGCCAGAAAAGCCGGTGTTTGTAAGACATCAACCACATCAGCCACCTCTTCAATGGGTGAGTCATCGTGTACATCAGTGATAACAGGAACACCAATTTGCTTTTGGACTTCAGCCAAGATATTCAAACCTGTTTCCATACCCAAACCTCGAAATGAGTTCAGTGAAGTGCGATTGGCTTTATCAAATGACGATTTGAAAATAAAAGGAATGCCCAAGCGATCAGTAACTTCTTTTAGATGCCCTGCGGTATCAATGGCTAATTGCATAGATTCAATCACACAAGGCCCTGCAATCAAGAAAAAAGGTTGATCTAAGCCGGCTTTAAAATGACATAATTTCATATTTATTCTCAGGTTGTTATTTTCTGTGTTCGTGATTCATTAGGCAGCCTCTGACCTATTTTTACTGGCCAATGCAGCTGCAATGTAATGAGTGAACAACGGATGTCCATCTCTGGGTGTTGAGTTAAATTCAGGATGAAACTGACAAGCCAAAAACCATGGATGCTCTGGTAACTCAACGATTTCTACCAACTTAGAATCTTCTGAGTGACCAGAAAAAACCATACCTGCCTTACTCAATGGTTCAGCGTAATTATTATTAAATTCATAGCGATGGCGATGACGTTCAGAGATTAATTCGTTGCCATAAACTTGACGGGCCAAAGAGTCTTTTGCTAACAATGAATTTTGCGCACCTAAACGCATGGTACCACCCAAATCAGATTGTGATGAACGAATTTCTTTTTGACCTTCTCGATCCATCCATTCAGTGATTAAGCCGATCACTGGATGTGGCGTTTGCTCGTTATTCTCAGTGGTGTTGGCATCGGTTAATCCACAGACGTTGCGGGCATAATCAATCACCGCTGCATGCATGCCATAACAAATACCCAGATAAGGAATCTCATTTTCACGAGCAAATCCTACAGCAAAAATCTTGCCTTCAAAACCGCGATTACCAAATCCACCAGGAACCAAAATGGCATCGACATCATTAAATACAGCACCATCTCTTGAATGACCCAATCCTTCTGAGTCAATGTGTTTAATTTTAACCTTGGTTTGGTTTGGAATACCCGCATGTCGCAAAGCTTCATTCAATGATTTATAAGCATCGGAATGATCCAAGTATTTACCTACCATACCAACTGTGACTTGATGTTGGGTGTTGGCTTCTGCAGCAACCACACGTTGCCACTCAGACAAATCAGTGGGTTGGCAGCTCAAACCAAATCGCTCAATAACTAAATCATCAAAACCTTCTTTACTCAATTCCTCTGGAATTTGATAAATGTTGCCGCAATCCATGACTGGAATGACTGCTCGAGCTTCAACGTTGGTAAATAAAGCAATTTTTTGCAATTCCTCTCTTGGAATAGGGTGCTCAGCACGACACAATAACACATCTGGTTGAATACCAATCGAGCGCAATTCTTTGACTGAATGTTGGGTTGGTTTGGTTTTTAATTCACCCGCTGCACTGATATAAGGCACCAAGGTTAAATGTACAAATAAAGCGTTATTTCGGCCTTCTTCAACGCCCATTTGTCTGATCGCTTCCATAAATGGCAGAGATTCAATATCCCCTACAGTACCACCAATTTCAACCATGATCACATCAAAGCCCATCGCCGCTTTTCTGACTTTTGATTTAATTTCATCGGTGATGTGTGGAATTACTTGAACTGTACCACCTAAGTAATCTCCGCGCCGCTCTTTACGAATCACATTTTCGTAAATTTGGCCTGAGGTATAGTTGTTATCACGAGACATCTTGGTACGCACAAAACGTTCATAATGGCCCAAGTCCAGATCAGTTTCAGCTCCATCTTCAGTCACAAAAACCTCACCGTGCTGGAATGGACTCATGGTGCCAGGATCGACATTGATGTAGGGGTCTAATTTCATCATGGTCACACGCAGTCCGCGTGCTTCAAGGAGCGAGGCCAAGGATGCCGCCGCTATGCCCTTTCCAAGAGATGAAACCACACCACCAGTGACAAAAACAAATTTAGTCATATTGGGTGAAATAGTTGTGCTCAGAAAGGACGTGTATTATATCGATGGGTGATTTATTTAGCAACAGACTTAATAACTATTCGGCTTTCGAATATTTATTATTACTTAAAATTAATGACTTAAGTCTCAGTTAAAAAACATCGAATCAATGCTTGGTTTATCCTCAGAAACTTTGAATGACTTAATGATTTCAAGTTTGGCAAAGTCCATGGCATCTCGATTGGTGGCGTGAATCATTGCAATGGGTGTATGCTGATCAACACTGTGACCGATGTTGCGAACCTGTGAATAGCCAACATTGAAGTCAATGCCATCTGTGGCTTTGCGCCTGCCTCCACCCAATTCAATGATACTTAAGCCAACAGCCCTACAATCAATGGCTTTAATGTAACCAGATTGTTTTGCAAAAACAGGTTCAATAATTTTTGCTGTTTTGAGGTACTTTTCTGGTTGTTCCATCAAATCACTTGGGCCACCTTGCGCCACCACCATCTGTGCAAATTTTTCAGCTGCCTGACCATTATCAAGCACTTGGTTCATTTGCATCTGGCCATCAGTGCTGTCTTTGGCAAGTTTTCCAACAACCAACAATTCAGCACAGAGTCTTTCAACCAAGGCATGTAAACGAGGATCAACTTGTTTTTGAGTTAAGTAATCAATGGTCTCAAGCACCTCAAGGCAGTGTCCAGCTGAATGACCAATCACTTGATTCATGTCGGTGATTATAGCTTGGGTAGTGATCGGTGAAACAGTGGTAATACTTTCAGCCAATGAATGGGCCATGGGTAAATTATCAGCAAATGCACCGCTACCACATTTAATATCCATCACCAAACCATCTAAACCAGAGGCCAATTTTTTGGATAAGATAGAAGCGGTGATTAATGGGATGCTGTCAACTGTTGCTGTTATATCACGAGTGGCATAAACCCGTTTATCAGCTGGCGCCAAGTTACTGGTCTGACCAATGATAGAACAACCTACATCCCTTACTATCTGTTCAAATTTTTGTGGTGAAATTTGGGTGTCGTAACCAGGAATTGATTCCAACTTATCCAAAGTACCACCGGTATGGCCTAAACCTCGGCCTGATATCATCGGCACATAAGCACCACATGCGGCCATGATGGGTGCCAGCATCAATGAAACCTTATCACCTACACCACCAGTAGAATGTTTATCTAAGACTGGTCCATTGAGATTCAAATGCGACCAATCAAGCACTTCACCTGAATGTTGCATAGCAATGGTCAAGTCTTGTCGTTCTTTTAGATTCATATCCTGAAAAAACACAGCCATCGCGAATGCACCGATCTGACCTTCGGTTATGCTGTTATCAGTAATTCCATTTACGAAAAATTGAATTTCCTCGGTACTGAGATGTTGTCCATCTCTTTTCTTCTTGATGATTTCTTGTGGTAGGAATGTCATGTGTACAAACCTTTTAAGTGGTTTTTAGAGGGTGGTTTTTTGTGTAGCACAGCGATGATATAAAAATTGGGGCAGTTGAATGGGTAGTCAATCATTAGGAATTTATAAATATTTTTCACTAAATCTTTGCATTGTATACCATCCAGGGGAGTCTCTTGTAACAGACCAAGTGTGTTTCATCATTTAAGATAAATATTTTCGGTGTGGACTGTTAACAACACTGAATTAAATTTATTCAAAGTTGTTTATAAGAGATCTTTGATTCACTTGTTTAATCTTGCTCTTGTATAAGTTCAACACCAATACCTCAGCCACAACTATAAAGGGTTAAGACTGAGGTGTTTTGGTGTCTAAAGTATTATTGTGTTCTTTGACAACGGCCAAGAATAACATCTTGTCCTGCAGTTGCATTGATTAATAATGCCTGACATGCCGCAAAGCTACTGGCAGTAACGGTATGAAGAACAAGATATTGGTCATACCAAGACCCCGTCCACACTGCTGGTCCACCACCACCGCCTGGTGGATTGATAATGCCAATGCAGTTTCCATCAGCATCAGCAATACATGGATCTAATTGTGCAGATGCCACAGTCGGAACCATGAAAGTTAATAACAATGTTGTCTTCTTTAAAAATTTCATTTTTTTCACCTATATAATATTTTCAATTTAATGATACAAACCTTATTTTTTGATTTGCATGGGTTGTCAATTTAATCATTCGACAACCCATAATGTACTGATTCCATCAGGTGTTTTTTATCTAAAAAACGACTTTGTTTTTATGTTTTAGTTGTTGTTAACTTCTTTATTGCAGCTTTGATATTGTTTTGGAGTCATGCCATATTTTTGTTTAAACATTTGTGAAAAATAAGATACAGAACTGAATCCACAATTATCAGAGGTAACCGAAACTTGGTAGCCTTTTCTCAGGGATGATAAAGCTTGTTCAAAACGATATTCTCGCAAAACTGCCAAAGGTGATAAATTAAGTAATGCTTTGGTTTTTCGTTGCAACTGCTTTTCACTGACAAACATCAGATTCACCATTGAGGCTAAACCGAAAGATGAATCTTTGTAATTATCTTTTATGATATTTTTGAGCTTAATCACAAAGTCTTTATCAATTTGTAGTAGTTCGGAGTAGATGTCTTTTTTAATCAATCTTTGGTTTTTTTCATTCAGTATATTTCTGACTTTCAAAATGTTTTTTAATTGCAAGATTAGCTCTTCTGCATCAAAAGGCTTATCTATATATAAGTCTATGCCTTCTTGCCATCCTTTAATACGACTGGGTTTATCGGTTAATGCTGTTAATAAAACCAAAGGTATGTGTGAGGTGATTAATTCATTGCGTAAAATTCGACAGACTTGAAAACCATTCACTTCTGGCATCATGACATCACTGATAATTATGTCAGGAACAGATTTTATGGCTGTGGCAATTCCATCTTTACCATTAGATTCAAGTAAACAACTGAAGTTTTGTTTCAGGATATTATTCATATGAAGACGCATGTCCCGATTATCTTCAATGATTAATAAAGTGGGTTTTTGAGATACAGTATTAATCACAGCTAATGGATCTTCTTTCCCTTTAACTACAGAAAAATCATCCACTGGAAAAACAATACTAAATATACTGCCATTACCAGGTTCACTTTCAACTGTGACTTCAGCATTGTTAAGTGCTGCAATTTCTTTGACTATAGCAAGTCCAATACCAACCCCTTCAGTTTCACGGTGATGTGACAGTCGCCCAAACCTTTTGAAGATCCTATCTTTTTGACCTTCCTCGAACCCTTGGCCATTGTCTTTAACAAAAATTCTGACATGACCATTGGTTACCTCTGTCCCGAGATGTATTTCCCCCTTGGGTTGGGTGTATTTGAAAGCATTTGATAAAAAGTTACCTATGGTTAACTCCAGCGCGTCTGTAGTGGCTTGGATTGTGACATCATGTAGCTCTCCATAGGTAAAATTGATATCACATTTCTGCGCATGGTAAAAATAAGGTTCAGCTATTAATTCAAGCCGAACAGCCAGTTTTATAGCCGTTTTTTGTTGAACGTTGTTTTCTACAGAGTTTGAAAGCTCTAGCATTTGGTTGACCAGCCTTAAAAGCCTGTTTGAGTTCCTCTCAACCATTTGTAGCATTTTTACCTTATTCTTATTTTTTTCTTGTTTTCTCAATTCTGAAATAGGACCTTGAATTAAGGTTATCGGTGTTCTGAACTCATGTGAGACATTGGAAAAAATTTCATCTTTTCTTTCAATAAGGCTTTCCAGTTCTTTCTTTTGATTTTCAATATGTAGTGTTTGCTTCTTCACTTGAGTGTTGAGGTATTTATTGGTCTTGATTTGGTTTTTGGTTTTTTGTTTTACATACAAATAAACTAAAAATATGGCAATTAGAAAATAACTTAAATAAGCCCACCAAGAGAACCACGGAGCTGGCCTGATCTTAATCGCGATAGATTTAACTTCATTACTCCAGGCTTGGTCGCGGTTTGTTGTTCTGATAAGTAATTCATAGTTCCCTGATTCTAAGTGAGTAAAAGTTAAGTTATTATCTCGTGAGTCTAATGTAATCCATTCTGATATTACCGGTTCAAGCTTATAGGCATAACTGACCGAATGGTGGTTGTAGAAATTTAAATTACTCAGGTCTAGTTTAATTAATTTGTCGCGGTGATTAAAACTCAATTTTTTAGTTTCTTCTATGGGAGAATTAAGCACAAAACCATTCTTGGTTTTTTGATTTGGTTCGACAATTGTATTGGCTAAAGACAATTGGCTGATTTGGAAAGAGGAGGTGCGATTATCGTTATTAATATCGCTGTTTTCAAAACCAACATATCCACTGTCACCTGCAAAAAAAATTTTATCCTCATAGTTAAATGATGATTGAAATAATGACAAATAATTATTTTTTGAAGTTCCGGAAAATAAATGTCTTTCGTTGGTTTTGGTGTTGAGTTGAATCAATCCTTTTTTGCTGCCCAGCCAAACCACATCTGAATCTTTAGCACTTTGAATTTGTGGTATATCATTAAATGATGAAAAAATGCCTTCGTCAAAATAATGCACTTTTAATGTGTGGTTCGAATCAAAGTGATAAACCCCTTTGTTCCGCACGCTGGTAAATAGCTCATTGGCATTATTTATATGTATGCCAATGATTTCCTGGTTTTTTAAGGTGTTTAATGTGCGTGGATAATGTTCGAGAATATTGTCATTATTTAAATAAAGTAAACCTGAAAGGCTCGGAAGTAAGAGCTGATTTTTGTTATTTATTGCATACTTTAGAAATCGTTTGTTTTGAACGTTTGAATTAAGTGTTTCATATTTACGATAAGATTTGTTCTTGAGTGAATATTCAAACAAACCTTTATCTGTTCCCACTATGAATTTATGATCAGTTTTTTTTAATGAAAAGAACGCAACTGAAAATTGATCGGTTTGGATGGTTTTACTGATACTGTTTGAAGTTTCATGATACTCTAATAAACCAATAGATGTGGATAACCAAGTTAACTCCTTATCTTTTCGCCTTGAATAAACAGCATAGTTTTCCTCAATGTTATTGCTTGTAATTATGCGGCATGTTAAATTTTTTGGGTCGTATTCTATGAGACCATGATCTGTTCCTAACCAAACTTTACCGTTTTCAACTGTTATTTCTATTATTTTCGAATCTCGAGCACATGATATGCTTCCTTCGATATTGGTCTGAAAACCGAATTTTAATTGGTTTAAATCAAGCACACTTAAACCACCTGAGAAATTCCCTACCCATAAATGATTGCTATTTGAAATGTAAATTCTTCCAATGTGATTTTCTGATAAAGAAAAACTGTGGTTCTTATCATGGGTATATTGGTTGACCTTGTTTGTTGTTATATCAATGTTGTAAATTCCACCATCTATTGAAGCCACCCATAAGTGACTTTCGAATTGTTGAATTGATAAAACTCTTGTTGAACCTGGTAATTTTGGCGAAACAACGAATTCATTTTTGTCGGTTCTGAATTTTCTGAGTTTATTGGAGGTTGCTATCCAAATAGAGTCTTCATGATCAACATGTAGGTCATGTATGTATTCATCTTTTTCTAAATTAACACTGCTGAGCATATCATCGTTAAAGTTTACCAAGTGAAAAACACCTTCGCTTCCAACGATTAAATCTCCTGATTCAGTTGAACTTAATGCAGTAACTTTTTTCTTAAGCATGTCGTTTGCTGACTTTAGCTTTGGCTGCATGAGCTTTGAATTCTTTGATATGGTAAATAATCCTTTATTACTGCCTATCCATATCTGATTATCTTTGGTGGCATATATTTTGGTGACCGAATCAACCGAGTGTTCATTAGATTCTACTTTTGAAAGCGTGTTATTTTTATACACAAACAATCCCTCGTTTCTGGTGCCAATCCAAAGATGGTTTTGGTCATCTATAAACAAATCTTGAATATGTATATCATGTAATAACTTATTGGTCGGTGAATTGGTTAACTCACGGTTTCTGAATTTATAGACACCCTTAATAGTTCCAATCCAAATGTACCCATATTGATCTTCTACCATTGATTTAATGTACTGGCTTTTGAGACTCTGAATGTCTTCAAAGTGTTGAAACACAGGCACCGCAGATAAAGATTCACAAGTTGAAAGAAGTGCTAAGAGTAGAACACTGAATGTTTTGGACCTTAAATAAATTTTCATAAGCTCTTTAATGATAAGGCTTTATTAAAGTAATTCAGTAAATTAACTTCAATTGTCAAATTTAACTGCGAGTTCAATTGTAATTTGTGTACACAGAGCAGAGGTTGATTTCTAACACCTTATCAATAATACGGTTCTGTACTAAAACACGCTGGATCGTGAGGTACTTCCACTTTAGTAAATTTATTTTTTCTGATAAAAACAATGTCCTGATATTTGACATATGCGTTAATTTTCTTGGCATGGTGATTGGAGGCCCTAAATATACCGTTATCTACCAATGATGGGTCGCATGAATCATTCCAACGTACAATTGCATAAATCTGATGATGGTATAGACAAGCCCTATATTCTGGCTCAGAACCACCAATGGCATAAGATGATTCAGGGAAAATTGTCACCAAAAATAAAATCAATAAAAGATGATTTTTCATAAATATTCTCTATAAATTCACACACTATTGATTTTAACTTTTTATAAGTACATATCAACAATTGATACTTTTATTGTCTCTGGTCATAAAAACTTTGTCGTTAAACCAATAGTTTTAGAGCATTTACTATGACAAAACCCAAAGCTGCAAGCTTTCTTGATTATGAGACTATATTAAACTTGAAACGTCTTAATTTTTTAAAATAAGTCTCGAACCTAGTGAAGTTTATGATTACTTTTAAAAAACTCATGCCAGTGCCCCTTATACAAAGGTGACTGATATTATCAAGGACTGCCTACAACCGAGATGCCTTGTTTATTACATTCTTTACACTTAATTCAATGATGTCAATTGTACAAATGATCCAAAAATCCACTGATTAAAACTTGTACTTTAGCCGCGGCTTTGGGCGCATATTCAAGGGTTTGTTCGTGACTTAAACGCACATCATCCATACCGGCGCCATAATTGGTGATTATGGATAACGCGGCTACTTTCATGTCGTGATAACGAGCCAATATAGTTTCTGGCACCGTGGACATACCCACAGCATCGGCGCCCATCATTCGAATGGCTCGTATTTCTGCTGGGGTTTCGAACTGTGGACCTACCATCCAAGCATATACACCTTGGGCCAAATGAATGTCATTTTTCTCTGCAATTTGGCGTAAATGATATCTATATTGGGCATCATAGGCTTTACTCATACTGACAAAACGACCATTGTCAGCTACCCCAAATAACGGTGATTGACCCGTAAAGTTGATGTAATCTTTGATCATCATGACCGAACCGGGTGCCGAATTTAATAAGGAGCCAGCGGCATTGGTAAGGATCAAAGTTTCGACGCCTAAAGCTTTCAAAGTCGCAATGACCGGCGCCATGGCATCGGCTTCACCTTGCTCATAAAAATGAATGCGACCATTTAGAATGATCAGAGGATGGCCGTTCATCAATGTCAATAACATTGAGCCTGAGTGCCCAGCCACACCCGTTTCAGGAAATCCGGGGATGTCACTGTAAGAAATCTCAGCAAGTACTTCAGCTTGGTCAGTTACAGAGCCTAAACCTGACCCCAAGATCATGGCTACTTTGGCTTGAAATTTTTTAGGTAACAAAGTTTGGATATTCTGAATGAAGTCCACTGCTGCCTTCACTGAGTTTTGTGTCATACTGTCATTCACCATAAGGAGTCCATATGTTTTTAACTTGAGTGGCTTGACGCAAGAAAGATTGGCCTTGCCCTGATTTAAC
>CALLLZ010000095.1 GCA_938008005.1 uncultured Marinicella sp.
AATGAAAGGACCAGTATGCAAATGTCATTAGTGAGCGGTCCATTTAAACAGATGTCAGGTATTTGGCATTTTCAACAGTTTCCAGAATTTGGTTCTAAAGTTGAACTTCAGTTACAGTATGAGATTAAGTCTCAATTATTAGGCCGAATGTTTGCCAAGGGCTTTGACCAAATAGCAGGTCATCTAGTTAATGACTTTGTTAATAGAGCAGAGGTGATTTATGCCAAGAGTTGAAATAATTTATGCCACCATAGAATCTCAGGAATTATTGATTTTAGAGGTGAGTGAACAGTCTACAATTCAAAATTGCATTGAACAATCTGGTTTGATGTTACAGTATCCTGAGATTGATTTGTCTGTATTTAAAGTAGGTGTTTTCAGTCAGGTTAAACCCTTGAGTTATGAAGTAACTCAAGGTGATAGAATTGAGATTTATAGACCTTTGATAGCTGATCCAAAGGTCATAAGAAGAGAAAAAGCAGAAGCTGCAAAACTGTAATAAATAGATTGTTTTTTTAAAGGTCAGTGGTAACGTCTTCTTTATTTGGGTAATAATTGCCCTCAGTTCTCACCAGTTTGTTGTCCTCAAAAAATAAACTGAGTTTTTTGATTTTTTTGAAATCACCTTTTACTTTATGAGTATTGATATAGTCCCAACGGTCTTGATTGAAAGGGTCTGAAACAGTTGGTGTACCCAATATGATTACCACTTGTTGTTTACTCATACCAGGTTTTACTTCATCAATATCCTCTTGTTTAAGTATATTACCTTGTTGTACAGGAGTTTTATAGCAAGCTGTTAATCCTGTAAAAGCCAGTATGGTGGCAAATAGTACAATTTTCATTATTAATAAGTTATTCAAAAATCAAGCAGGAATGATACAATAAAATCCATTAAATATCAGTTAAATCTTTTACATGAGCAAAAAAGAAATCAAAGAAGCTGGCTTGAAAGTCACCTTACCAAGGCTACAAATTCTTGAATTTTTAACGAGTAACAAAGGCAAACACTTTACTGCCGAAGATTTGTACGATGAAATGAAGTCTGCTGATCACGATATTGGTTTGGCCACTATTTATCGAGTTTTGAACCAATTTGAAACTGCAGGTTTGGTCAGCAAAAATCAATTTGAGAATACGCAGGCCGTTTATGAGTTAGATACCGGAGAACATCATGATCACATGGTGGACGTAGATAGTGGAAAAGTGATAGAGTTCTTTGACTCTGAATTAGAAGACTTGCAAATAAAAATAGCCAAAAAGAATGGCTATGAACTAATTGATCATAAATTGGTTTTGTATGTCAAAAAGAAAAAATAGAACGAAATCTAATCATGGATATTTATAAGGAGTTTTATTTAGAATCTGCTCACTGGCTTCCTCATGTCCCTGAAGGGCATAAGTGTGGTAACTTACATGGTCATTCGTTCAAGGTTATTATAAAGGTAAGCGGTGAGCCAGATTCTAAAATGGGTTGGATTGTTGACTTTGCTGATATCAAGGCGGCATTTCAGCCAATCTATGACCAGTTAGATCATGCTTGTTTGAATCATGTGAAAGGATTGGATAATCCTACCAGTGAGAATTTGGTGATTTGGATTTGGGATAACTTAAAACCATTATTGCCTGAATTATCAGAAGTTGAAGTCTGTGAAACATGCACATCAGGTTGTATTTATAGGGGCAAAGATTAAATATAAAGAGAAGTTTGATTCATTCATATCTAATAGTTTTTTTATTTATCGAGACCTCTGCATAAGTCATGAATCATGTAAAAAAGTTTGAAAATCCAAATTTCTGCGTTAGAAAACTAATCAATAGCTAGCTATTACTCGCGTTTCCTGCCTTGAACTTTGGCTCTTCAATTCATTTTTTCAAAGACCCAGACTTGTGCAGAGGTCTCTTATCACTATTTCATGAAAATTGATGATAAAAATATTTGACTAAACAGTGATTAATGTCGATAATACGCATCCTCTTTGTGGGGCTATAGCTCAGCTGGGAGAGCGCAACACTGGCAGTGTTGAGGTCAGCGGTTCGATCCCGCTTAGCTCCACCAAAAAAGAGAAGTGAGTAAAGTGAAAATTTAGTAAGTGTCCTGTGTCCCCTTCGTCTAGTGGCCTAGGACCCCGCCCTTTCACGGCGGTAACAGGGGTTCGAGTCCCCTAGGGGACGCCATTTTTATTTGTTTGCCTTTCGTTACGTTAAGCCGTTACCCAATCTATTATGCCTGCTTAATTAATGTGATTGATTATTGATTCCTTTGCCATGCATAATCACATAAAAAAATTAAGGCCTCTTTAAAAGTTGAGTCAATTAGGCTTTCTAGCTTTGTTTTGGCCTGATTTGCTTTATGTTGGGCTTGAGATAAGGTGTACTTAATGGCATTAGATTCAACTACTAAGTGTTTTATTAATGAAAAATCAGCTTGTTGTGGATTCTTAATGGCGTTAATGATGTGAGAACGTTGTGAATCATTGCCATTTTTTAATAAATAAATCAAAGGCATGGTTAATTTACCTTCGTAGAAATCATCACCTAGGTTTTTTCCTAGGTCGTCGTCACTGGCCGTGTAGTCAAGAATATCATCAGCGATCTGGAATGCAGTTCCAAGTAACATACCAAATTCAGCCATTGTAGTTTGTAAATTTGTGTCTTGTTGTGAAATGACTGCGGCTAGTTGGCAAGCGGCTTCAAATAACTTAGCGGTTTTATTAGCAATTATTTGGTAATAAGCTTCTTCGGATAAATCCAAATTTCCCACATTTAATAATTGTTGCACCTCACCTTCAGAAATTTTATTCGTGGCATCTGATAAGATCGACATCACTGTCATGTTATCTGCTTTAACCATCATCTGAAAAGATTTGGAATAGAGAAAATCGCCAACTAAAACGCTGGCTGAATTACCCCAAATTTCGTGAGAAGTTTTTTCGCCACGACGCATTTCTGATTCGTCAACCACATCATCATGAAGTAGGGTGGCGGTATGAATCAGTTCAATTACCGAAGCTAAGTTAATATTTTGATCACCTTGATAATTGAGAGCCTCAGTAATGAGTAGCATTAAAATAGGGCGTAATCTTTTACCGCCATTATTGATGATGTATTCACCAATTTGATTGATCAAAATGACTTCAGAATTGAGTTGTTTGCGCAGGTGTGCATTGACCTTCTGCATTCCAGGGTCTGTTAATTTCAAGACATCTTGAATATGACTTACGGTATTTTCCATATTGTGAATCAGTAGCTCTTTCATATGTGGTGAAATCTCGAATGTCATTATAAGTTATCACGCTGGGTTAATATATAGACTTATGTATAAGTCATTATCTTTTTTAAAAGATCTAAAGCTGTGTAAAGAACTTATGAAGCCAAACAGTTTTTTGAAAGGGTCAATCCAATAAATAATCGAGTGTAAGATTAATTCATTGGTCTTGGCAATGAATTTTGTTAACATGCGCTCAGTTATGTCAAAGATGAATGCCCTAGAAAAAAAATCTGCAACAGCCATCGCCTTTATGATTGCTTTGCGAATGTATGGTTTGTTTTTAATCTTACCCGTATTTGCAATCTATGGAGTTGGGATTGATGGTGCCACTCCTGAATTGATTGGAATGGCTATTGGTGTGTATGGACTTACCCAAGCCTTATTGCAAATTCCTATGGGTTTTTTATCTGATCTTTGGGGCAGAAAAAAGGTCATTGCATTGGGTTTGTTATTATTTATGATCGGTTCTGTTTTGGCAGCTTTAGCTGATGACATATATTGGATTATTATAGGTCGCATGATCCAAGGAATGGGCGCGATTGCATCAACTGGAATGGCTTTGGTTGCAGATGTTTCACGTCCAGAGCAGCGAGGTAAGATGATGGCTATTATAGGCAGTAGTATCGGCTTGGCATTTATGCTGGCATTCATCACTGGCCCTATTTTGGCAGCTCAAATTGGTTTGTCGGGCTTATTTTGGTTCACCGCTATTTTAGCTTTTGTGGCTTTAATCATACTTGTTTTTGTGGTGCAAGAACCGGATAAACTTTTGGCAAGGGATTACAGCTTCAAAGAACTGTTACATTGCATCAAACAAAAACAACTTTTAGTGATGGATTTTGGGGTGTTTGCTTTGCATGCAAGTATGACGGCTTTATTCTTGGTGTTGCCGTTGATATTGGTGCAACGTATTGGTCTGCAACTTAATGATCATTGGCAACTGTATTTACCTGTGTTGTTATTATCGGTAGGTGTTATGGTGCCATTAATCATCTGGCAAGAGAAGCACAAGCAATATTTTAAACTGATGGGAATGGCTTTTTTTGTATTGGGCGGTAGTGTGTTATTAATCAATTGGCAACAAC
>CALLLZ010000096.1 GCA_938008005.1 uncultured Marinicella sp.
CGTTGCTGCGGCCGTAATTTCAGTTTGATCCTTAAGTCCTTTCATAACAGGCAGAATCTCAACACGCCATTGGCAAGGAGCAACCCTGAAACAAAACCACGGCACCACTTTTATACCTTTACTGGCCAATTTATGGGTGCCCACAGTCGTAGCTGCTGGTCGACCAAAAAAGTCGGCAAACTCGACTTGGTAGGAAAAATTTTGATCAGGCGCGTAATAAACTGGATGTCCTGCCTTGATTGATGCCAATAAACTGCGAACATTCTTTTTATCGATTAACTTGTCAACAAATGATAATCTGGCTTGTTCTAAATGCGCTTCTAAGATTTTATTGTTATGCTGCCTAGCCAACATGTGTCCCACAGGTTGGTTCAATTGCTGAAGATGATGGTTCAATCCCCGTATGCCCCATTCTATCGAAGTGGTATGACAACTGAGCATCAAACACCCCTGTCCAGATTGAATCACTTCGAGCAAATGCTCCATACCTGTGAATTCAAAACGCTGTCTAACATGTTCTTCTCTTGCCCACAGTGCCGCCATCATCTCCACCACTCCTTGACCTGTAGACAATAGGTTTTGTTTCAATAATTGATTGGCTTCCTGCTTTGAATATTCTGGAAAACAGATCCTCAGGTTAATTCGAGCAATGCTTTTTCGCTTATTTGGAAGGTAATAAAATAAGTGGCCCAGAAATCGACCTACACGCATCTGAGTGCTCAGCTTACGCCTCGCCAGCCATTTAGCCATGACCACTTGAAAGTCAGTCTTTTTTTTGTTGTAGCTCATACAGCTTTGCGTATTTTAGGTAAGCATAATAGCTATTTAATGTGGCATTGATAACACCCGCCACTCCGTTAAAAATTTGGCGTTTGATAAAATATTGACGAAAAAAATAAAACACCGGATACAAGAACAAGCGCAGTGCACTACAACGTTTTCCTCGATCAAACTTTTGTTGTGCAGCCAGTGCCGAGTAACGATTAATTTTTTCCAGCTTAACTTGTATAGAAGTTTCTCCGTAATGCTTGAACGGCGCATACAATTTTTTTACCACACCATCCACTTGAATAGATTCATGGACTAAATCTTGACTCATGTGAGACTTTTTTCGATTGAATAAACGAATAAACTCATTGCGCTTTACCCAAGGATGCGCCCAATGCCAAAATACCCATTCAATTCTTGGCAAATTAAATCCATCCGCATCAAATGGCCTGGTTTTCCATTTCTTAAGCTTTTTAATTGATTTTGGCGTCAGACACTCATCCGCATCTAACAACATAATCCAATCATATTGAGCCATATTAATGGCATCTTGTTTCTGTTGTGCAAAGCCCTTGAATGCTTGTTGTTTCAACCTCACCTTGGTTGGCAACTTTTTAATTTGTCGCTCAATCTTTTCGATGGTTTCATCTTCGCTGTAAGAATCCAACACAACAATTTCATCAGCCCATGACAAGCTCTCTAAGCACTTTTCAATGGTCTTAATTGAGTTAAAACATGTAACCACTGCACTTACCATCGTGTTGACAGGCATGTTGATTGATCGCTCAGACATTTTTTTTCACCCCAGCAACCAGCATAATTAATAACCACCATAAACAAATAGACCAAAAAGACGAAAACAATGAATACAAAGAAACTACTGGTAGCATAGCTGCCATAAGGGCTACACTGAATGGCCAAACCAGATTATTTTGAAAGTCATGCTTTACCAATCGCACAATCACAACCATCATCCAAAGCATTAAAACCAATCCAATGGTACCAGTTTCTGCCAACAGCTCCAACACCCACTGATGTGCATGTAAGCCACCTCCTTGTTGCGCTACCCATACATCACCAGGCTCTGAATACTCACTGTAAACCTGACGAAATGCCCGTGCACCCACGCCATTAATAGGGTGGTCAACATACATATTCAAAGCCGTTTTCCATATAGGTAAACGATCTGCCAAAGCATAATCTATGGTTTGAACATCAGCTTGCAATATACCCAAGGAGCGTTCGATTCGTTGTTGAAAATCATTGGAAGCAAACCAAAGGACCACCACTGCCAACAAAGTCAAAGTGGCTGATTTAAGCAACAACAGCCAACGTCTGCCTTTAACATGATGCCACCAAAACATCAATAATACAAAGCCCATCATCAACCATGCAGAACGTGTGCCACTGAGCAAAATGACCAAGACCATCAAAGCCACAACCAACCACCGCAACCAAGTCTGATAGCTGCACATTTGTATCATCACCAATGGCAACATCAAAGCCAACACCGGACCAAGCTTAACGTTTTGACCAAACACGCCAGTTAACCGCCCCGGATAGGAAATTTGTCCCAATAAACTATGACCCATAAAATTTTGAATCATGGCATCGATTGCCCAAACCACCATCAACACAACAGTCCATTTAATCACTTGTTGTAACATGCTGCTACTGGCATAATAAATCACAACCAAACCCATCAAATAAAACCGCACCGATGCCAGTGCAATTAGGATGCTTTTTTCCGGCCAGTAGGAATCAATAGCAGATATCAAAGTCAAAGAAAAGTAAGCAAGAAATGCATAACTCAACGATTTAAATTCACTCGATTTTGTAAGAGCATTAAATCTTTTGAACAATAAATACACACCCCAAAACATCATCACGATAATTGGGACTTCTGCCAAACGACCAAATGGCAACAGTGCAATAATTGACAACAATAAAACAATCACAACTGAATGCGAACCACTAAGCTCTTGATTACTACTGGGTCGCAGCTGTTTTTTTATAGATTGATTAGTTGGCATTTAGTTAAGCTTGCTCACTTGAATTTTTTAGGCTGACAAGTTTTTTGTATACGGCCGTGGTTTTTTCGAACATCGATCGATTGGTGAATTTATTATGTGCTTGAACTTTGGGCGGTTCTATTAAAAACGCATCAATCCGTTTAGCAAGTTCAACCTCATCCCCTGCTTTCACTTGACCTTCAGGATATAGCTCAGTCATAATCTCTGCCACACCACCATGTGCAAAAGCCACTACTGGAGTACCGACAGATAATGCTTCCAATACAGCCCGACCAAAACTCTCTGCTTTTTTATTCACCGAAACCACCAAATCAACACTGGCATACAAATCTGCCATTGCCCGTTCTACCCCCAACCAAACGATCCGATCTGATAATTGATGATGCTCAAACAATGCTTGTATTTTTTGACTATAGCTTGACTCTTTTGCTTC
>CALLLZ010000097.1 GCA_938008005.1 uncultured Marinicella sp.
TTGTATGCATGGTATCAGTTACGGTGGATATGCATCAATGCATGGTGTCATACATGAACCTGATTTATATAAATGCACAATTCCAGATGCTGGAGTTTACGACATTAAACTGCAATGGAAGAAAGCAGACTCTTTTAAAGGCAACAAGAAAGCCAAGAAACTCTTTTTCGACAAAATGTTTGGAACTTATGATGATACAGCTGTCATTAACCCAAGATCACCGTCTATGAATGTAGATAAAATTAAAGCCGATATTCTGCTTGTTCATGGCACTGAAGACATCAGAGTTCCAATCGAGAATGCGTACTTTTTAGAGGAAAAATTAAAAGAAGCCGGCAAATCTTACGAAACAATTTATAGAAAAGATGGCCACGGATTCCAAAAAGTACCTTATCGAATAGAGCTGTATGAAAAAATGCTGGCTTTCCTAGATAAGCATATTGGTAAATAAATACCTATTCGGGCTTTGTTATCAAGACAAAGCTCGAATTAAATGTAACTATCACTAAATGGAAACACTACTTTCAATAATCGCTGGTTTAGCCAGCCTGAAACTTTCATTCAAATTTTTCTTCAATGACATGGATGATCTTTACGAATGCATCAAATATTGGCTTACTCCAGACATCATCAGTATGTTCAGAAGAGAATATGTACATGATTGGTGGGCAGAGTTAAAACTCTTTATCTGGTTGTTTTTGGGAGGGTTGGCTGGGTATGCCACTTATCAATTCCTTGCTCCAGCTTGAAATTCATATTTGATGACTGTAAATAGCTATTCTTAGTCAGTCCAAACATAGACCTTTGAATGGTCGCGTGAGATAATAGCCTGCTTTAAATTATTGTGTCTCAAATCATGCAAAAGACAGGCTCTACAGTCAGAAAAATTTTAATTACTTCAGCATTACCCTATGCCAGCGGCTCTTTGCACCTGGGTCATTTTGTAGAACACAGCCAATCTGATATTTGGGCACGCCTGATGCGTGCCATGGGCCATCAAGTTAAATTTTTATGTGCAGATGATGCGCATGGCACCCCCATTATGTTGAATGCCGAAAAACAAGGCATGACACCTGAGGCCATGGTTGACAGTATCAAAGATGAACATTGGCGTGATTTACAAGCTTTTGGGGTTTCATACGATCATTATCACTCGACTCATTCGCCTGAAAACAAAGAACTGGTAACAGAAATATATCTGAAACTGAAAGCAGCAGGTCACATTGACTCAAAAATCGTAGAACAGTATTTTGACCCTGAAAAACAAATGTTCTTGCCAGATCGATTTGTCAAAGGTACTTGTCCCAGATGTGGTACCAAAGACCAATACAGTGATGGCTGTGAAGCTTGTGGCTCTACTTATGATTCCACAGAAATCATTAACCCAATTTCGGTCGTCAGTGGTGCCACACCCGTAATGAAAGAATCCAAACATTTGTTTGTGAATTTAAAAAATTTCGAACCCATGCTTAAAGAATGGGTTTCATCAGGCACCTTACAAGAAGAAGTTAGCAACAAACTGGCCGAATGGTTTGAAGCTGGACTACAGTCTTGGGACATTTCACGTGATGCACCTTATTTTGGATTTGAGATTCCTGAGGAAGAAGGCAAGTATTTCTATGTTTGGATGGATGCGCCGGTTGGATATTTGGCCTGTTTGAAACATGTCTGTGATCAAAAAGGTGAAGAATTTGCTCCATGGATTGACCCCAGTACTGAACATGAAATGTATCATTTCATTGGCAAGGATATTTTATATTTCCATTCATTGTTTTGGCCAGCCATGTTAAAAGGCGCCAACATGAAATTACCCAATGCCGTCTATGTACATGGTTTTTTAACTGTTAATGGCACCAAAATGAGTAAGTCCAGAGGTACTTTTATCAAAGCTTCGACTTATTTGGATCATCTAAACCCTGACTACCTGCGTTACTACTATGCAGCCAAATTATCTGATGGCTTGGTTGATATTGACTTGAACATGGAAGATTTCAGACAACGTGTAAACTCAGATTTGGTCGGAAAGGTGGTAAATATCGCATCAAGATGTGCAGGTTTCATCAAGAAAAAATTTGATTCTCAATTATCTAGCCAACTTCATAACCAAACCCTTTATGATGAATTTCTGAATCATTCTGCTGAAATTGCACAATTGTTTGAAAACAGAAAATACAATGCTGCAGTCAGACAAATCATGGCATTGGCAGATAAAGCCAATCAATATATCGCCGATATGGCGCCATGGGTAGCCGTCAAAGATGAAAACAAACTTGAAGAAGTACATCAAGTCTGTTCAACTGGCATTAATTTATTTCGCGTACTGATGACCTGGCTGGCACCGGTTATTCCATTTACTGCCAGAAAAGCTGAAGATTTTTTAAATGTAGACCTCAACGATTGGTTTGCTATTGAACAGCCTATGATCGATCACGCCATCAACAAATTCAAACCATTGATCAGTCGCATTGAGCCTGAAACTTTGGAAAAAATCATTGAACAAAGTAAACAAGATCTAGAGGCAGCTGCACAAGCAGTCCCTCATACAGAGTCAAATGGACAATTAGAAGCTGATCCCATCAGTGAAGAAATTGATTTCAATGCGTTTGCGCAAACCGACCTGCGGGTGGTGGAAATAATCGATGCCCAACATGTTGAAAAAGCCGACAAGTTATTACAACTGACTTTAGATCTCGGCGGTGAAACTCGCAACGTCTTTGCTGGTATCAAGTCAGCCTACCAACCAGAGGATTTAATTGGCAAACTCACCGTAATGGTGGCAAATTTAGCCCCCAGGAAAATGCGCTTTGGGGTTTCTGAAGGCATGGTTTTGGCTGCTGGGCCTGGCGGTGATGAGTTATTTATTTTAGAACCCAATGAAGGCGCCAAACCAGGAATGCGCGTGAAATAAAATCAATCAAACGAAACCATATTTCCATGACTAAACCAAAATGACAAATATATTCCTCATATTCATCAGCGCAGCCTTCGTGAACAACTTTGTGTTGGTCCGTTTCTTAGGTTTGTGCCCGTTTATGGGGGTATCTACACAATACAAATCAGCGCTAGGCATGAGTTTTGCCACCGCTTTTGTACTAACCATGTCATCCATGGCCAGTTATTTAGTCAATGAATACCTATTGGTTCCTTTAGGGCTTGAATACCTAAAGACTTTAAGTTTTATCTTGGTCATAGCCGTCACCGTCCAAGTCACTGAAATGGTTTTGCACAAATCCTCGCCGCTGTTGTATCAAGTTCTCGGCTTGTTCTTGCCTTTAATCACTACCAATTGTGCTGTATTGGGTGTGGCTTTACTGAATGTTCAACAACAAAACTCATTGCTCGAGTCAGCATTCTTCGGTTTAGGCGCCGCCGTCGGATTTGGCTTGGTTTTGGTGCTGTTCTCTGCGATACGAGAACGCCTTGAAATGGCCAATGTGCCCACATCGTTCAGAGGTTTACCTATCGCATTAATGACAGCTGGAATCATGTCTTTGGCATTCATGGGTTTTTCAGGGATGACACAATGATTGCATGGTTAGAACAAGTGGGGCTAAGCCAAGTAAGCCTGGGCTTAGCTGGCATGGTGTTTTTGGCAGCTGCTTTTGGTTTATTGATTGTTTGGACTTCAAAAAAATTCAAAGTTGAAGGCAATCCAATTGTAGAACAAATTAATGCCATTCTTCCTCAAACCCAGTGTGGCCAATGTGACTATCCAGGTTGTAAACCATACGCTCAAGCCATTGCGAATGGTGAAGCACAGATCAATCAATGTCCACCTGGTGGCCAAGAAGGCATCAAAAAACTGGCCGAATTATTGGACTTAGAAATTCTTGAATTAAATCCAGAAAATGGAGCAGAAGAACTCGATCAAGTGGTAGAAATTGTTGAAGCTGACTGTATCGGATGCACCAAATGCATTCAGGTATGTCCTGTAGATGCCATTGTTGGTGCAGCCAAACAGATGCACACAGTTATATTGGATGAATGCACAGGCTGTGACTTATGCATTCCTGCTTGCCCCGTGGACTGTATCATCACCATCCCAGCACCCATACCTACACAAATCAATCGCAAAGCCAAACCGGCACTGATGACAACCATCAAAGAAGCACAAAACTTTCCAGGTGGTTTATCATGAGTATAGATACATTCATAACTAAAGGTTTTGGTAAAAAAACTGAACGTTTATCTCATTTTGAAGGTGGTTTGGTGCTGCGCCATCATAAAAAAATGTCCTGTGAACCACCGTTACAACACGCTGGTATTCCAGATCAATTATTGGTTGCGATTAAGGCCAATCGAGGCCATGTTTCTGAACCCATAGTAAAAATCGGCGATCGGGTTCTTAAAGGTCAAGTAATCGCCACTCCAACGCAACCTTTTGGAGCTGTATTTCACGCCCCAACATCCGGAAAAATCTCATCAATTACCAAGCATAATACTGCCAGCCCAGATGCCATTATTGATACATGTATTACCATTAAAACAGACGGAAAAGACCAGTGGCCCGACCTACCTTCAAGCACCGCAAAACCATCTACAACCAAACAAATCATTGAAAAAATCAGGGCCGCAGGAATAACTGGTATGGGTGGTGCAGGTTTTCCTTCACACATTAAATATGATCACCCTTCAAAGCCGGTTGAAACGATCTTAATCATCAATGGCGCTGAATGCGAACCTTATATTTCTTGTGATGAACGTCTGATGCTAGATCAAGCCATTGAAATCATTAAAGGTACAGTGTGGCTACTAAAAGCAGCTGAAAGTAAGCATGCCATTATTGCTATAGAAGACAATATCGGTGGCGTCAAAAAACAATTAGATACTGAAATTAAAAATCAGAAATTGGAACAAAATGGTTTTAAAATTTCAGTTGTAAAAGTACCCACTATTTACCCTACAGGTGGCGAAAAACAATTGATTAAAGTGCTGACGGGCTTGGAAGTACCCAGTGGAAAAACACCCATGTCATTAGGCATTATTATGCAAAATGTGGCTACTGCCAAAGCGGTGTATGATGCCATAGATTTAGATAGACCCTTATTAGAACGGGTAGTAACGGTAACTGGAGATGCAATCAAACAACCCAGGAATTATACGGCTTTGATTGGCACACCTTTTCATCATTTATTGTCATTGGCAGCATGTGATTTCAATGCCATAGATAAATTAATAATCGGCGGCCCCATGATGGGTTATGCAATGCCACATGATCAAATTGGTATTGAAAAGACCACTAATTGCTTATTGGCCTTACCACCAGATTGTACCAAACCTGAGATCGAAGCCATGCCGTGTATACGCTGTGGTGATTGCGTTAAGGTTTGTCCTCAAGAATTATTACCTCAACAACTGTTGTGGTATATCAATGGCAACGACACACAAAATGATTTAGAAAAAGCTCGAGATCACCATGTATTTGATTGCATAGAGTGTGGAGCTTGTTCTTGGGTCTGCCCAAGCCACATCAATTTGGTCGATTTTTATCGTTTTGCTAAATCTGAATTGACTTATCTGGATCACAAAGAAGTCAAAGCCAAATTAGCAAAACAGCGCCATGATGATCGTGAAGCCAGATTGGAGCGAATCAAAGCTGAGCGACAAGCTAAACGACGCAGAAAAACCTCAAAATTGACCGATAGAAAAGCCGCTAAAACAGAAATTTCAGCTGTACTTGCACGAATTAAACAAAACGAAAGCGCCAAGCAATCAAATGTCAAAGGGTTGAGTGCCAGAGATTCTAATACCAAAAACTCTGATGCCCAAAACGCTAATGCCCAAAACGCTAATGAATAACAAAGACCACACAAGACTCATTAAAACACTCAACACCAGCAGTGCACCACACATACCTGCTCGCATCAGTGTACAGAAAGTGATGCTTTGGGTGTGTATCACATTGGTTCCTGCTACATTAGCTCATGTTTATTATTTTGGTTCAGGCATTTTATTACAGCTTTGTTTGGCAATAGCTAGCGCCTATTTATTCGAATGGTGGTGCTTACACTGGCGCAAACAACCCATCAAACCATTCATTACCGATCTCAGTGCTTTGGTTACTGCCTGGTTATTTGCACTGTGTATTTCACCTGTAGCACCTTGGTATGTGGCCGTAGTTGGCATGTTCTTTGCTATTGTCGTTGCCAAACACTTATACGGTGGTTTGGGTCACAACATTTTTAACCCTGCCATGGTTGGTTTTTGTGTAATATTGATCGCATTTCCACAGTCTTTATCACTGTGGCTACCACCTGGTGGACTGATGGACTCTATAGCCTCCACACAAACCCTGAGTTGGTCAGAAGTCATTAACTGGGTCTTCTTTGGCCCAGCTCATGAACTAATTAACAACGCCGATATTGCCAGCGCTCATATTGATGCTGTTACTGCTGCCACACCTTTGTCAGCAGTTCAAACCGGATTGCAACAAGGTTACAGCTTGAGTGAAGTAACCGAACAAGCCATTTTTGGCGACTTCGGAGGTTTGGGTTGGGAGTGGATTGCCAATTGGTTGTTTATTGGTGGTGCAATTTTACTGTATAAACGCATCATCACTTGGCACGTTCCTGCTGCGGTGTTGATGACAACTATAGCTATATCTACCCCGTTTTACTTGTTTAATGCTGATGTATTTATGTCTCCACAACAGCATATTTTTTCCGGAGGTATTATGCTGGCAGCTTTCTTTATTGCCACTGACCCAACTTCGGGCTGCTCTGCTTTTCGAGGTAAACTCATCTTTGGCGCAGGGGTTGCTATATTGACCGTATTAATCAGGAATTTTGGTTCATTTCCAGATGGTGTTGCTTTTGCTGTATTGTTAATGAACATGTCCGCTCCGTTGATTGACCGCATAACCATACCTCCCCCCTATGGAAAAAAATCTGGAGGTGGTTTTGATGGATAATCAAACAATTGGAAAATCACCTAAATTTATCGATAACAAATGGTTATTGCCAATTATATTGGCTACAGTGACTCTACTAACCAGTGGCCTTCTGATGTTCAGCCATGCCATCACCGCAGATAAAATTGCAGCCATTGAGACAGCCAATAAACTTGACTCTCTAAGGCGGTTGATACCCAATGAAATGATCGACAACAATATACTCAATGACTCACTAGATATTTATGAGCCGCTTTTATTAGGCCACCGACAAAAAGAAGTACTGTACCTGGGAAAGAAAAATAATTCCATTACTGTCATGGCTGTTCCCGTAACTGCTCGCAATGGATATTCAGGAGATATTGAGCTGTTAGTTGGTATTCAAATCGATGCTCAACGGAACGGTAAAATCACTGCAGTCGAAATCATTTCTCATAAAGAAACACCTGGTTTAGGCGATTTAATCGAAGCCAGAAAAAGTGATTGGTTGCTCCAATTTCCAGGTACTTCTTTGCAACAACCCATCGAAAAAAACTGGCGAGTCAAAAAAGATCTAGGGGCTTTTGATCAGATAACAGCTGCTACCATCACTCCTCGTGCTGTTGTGGCTGCGATTAAACAAGCCTTATTGTTTCAACAAAGTTTTATGCTCAATCAAACCACAACAGTTGAAAGCAAGTCATGAGTGAGTTCATCAAAACCCGATTACTGGATAATAATGCTGCTTTGGTACAGATGCTTGGATTGTGCCCTTTACTGGCAGTATCTAATACTGCAATCAATGCATTGGGCATGGGCATCGCCACCATAGCAGTGGTGGTAGTCACCAATTTTTTGGTGTCTTTAATTCGTCCTATTACTAAACAAGAAATCCGCATTCCTTTATTTGTGTTATTAATTGCCAGTGTAGTGACCACATTAGAAATGATGATGAATGCTTATTTCCATCAGCTGTATTTAACTTTGGGTATATTTATACCTTTGATCGTCACCAATTGTCTAATCATGGCTAGAGCTGAAGCCTTCGCTTCAAAAAATGCATGGTGGGTTTCGATCAAAGATGGTTTCTTTGTTGGACTGGGTTTTGCTTTAGTGATGTTTGTGATTGGGGTCATGCGAGAAGTTATAGGACAAGGAACACTATTTTCTCAGGCTCATTTATTACTGGGTGACTGGGGTCATAAGTTTGAACTGACTTTACTACCTAATTACGATGGTTTCTTGATTGCCATACTGCCTCCAGGCGCATTTTTTTCTTTGGCAATTTTAGTCGCTATGAAGAATAGGCGCGACCTTAAAATAGCAGCCAATAAATCTTAAACACAAAGCTTAAACCAGCAATGACTGATAAAAGTAACTACCATTTGTATATATTATTGTGTGATAAAAAAATCTTATATACAGGTATCGCCATTGATCCAGAGTTGCGCTTAAAACAACATCAACAGGGACACCCATATGGCGCTAAATTCACACGACGATTCAAACATTTGGAAATTGTTTATCAAGTTAAGATTGGTAACCGGTCGGCAGCGCAATCACTAGAAATCAAATTAAAAAAATTAAATCGAAAGGCTAAACAACAAATCATAGAAAAACAACTCAAGCTGACACAGCTCGAACAAATTTTATAACATCACCCTTTACTGATT
>CALLLZ010000098.1 GCA_938008005.1 uncultured Marinicella sp.
ATTCTAAATCTATCGTCATGGCTACACATATAATGCATGAAGCACAGGAATTGGCAGATTGGGTGATGGTGATGCATCAAGGTGAAATTATTTACTCTGATAGTTATGATCAATTCACGCCATTTTATGATTTGTATCATCAAGCGATGCAAGCACACCAGCTGACCTTTAATTAAGGGAGTTTCATATTTAAAATAATGAATATCACTGAAAAAGATTTTTATGTTACTTGGCGCCGCCCTTTGATTTGGTTGGTATTGGCGCTATTAAGTTTTGTTCTTGCTTGGTTATTTTGGCAATTATTAGATCGTTACATTGCTTTGCAAATCAGTTTGCAAGCATTGTCTAACCCTCCTTCTATAACACAGGCGTTATGGGTTCCCTTTATACTCACGTTCGCAAAATTGTTGATGTTATTGGTTGCATTGACTTCTGGCTTTAGCATTGCTCAAGAGCGATCACAAAAAACGCTGTGGTATTTGTTGATTAACAGAACAAATTTCACGGTTGTGGTCACAGCCAAGCTTAAAGCACAGTGGCCTATTTTTATTTGGATTTGGCTACAACTGGCAGTTGTCGCAGGTTTATTGGTAATTGGTGGAAAGGTCAACGGCATACAAATGTTAACGGGTGCTATTGGCCTCAGTTTATTGGTCTTGTGGTTAATTGCGTTGGGTCAATTGATTTCTAGTTACTGTGAGTCAACGGGTACTGCTGTGTTACTCAATGTGGTTGTTTTTGTGCTTTTATGGATGCTAAATGGAGAGAAGCTTAATCAAGATTATGGCTTGAGTTGGTTGTCATTGGTGTCACCTGTGCATCACTTACAGTGGTTTTGTGATGGTGAACTTAGCGTAAGTTCGTTATTTTACTTTATGGGTGGCTTATTGTTGTTTATGAAGTTAACTTCAATGCAGTTAGGTCGTTTGAGGCAAGTGATATGAAAGGGAGACATCACCTTATTAAAATGGTTATGGTCATATCATGGTTATGTGTGGTGTTTGTTGCGGCTAGGTTTGTCGAAAACTGGCGAATCAGTAATCAATATGCAGATTTAATTCCACCGTTAGCACAAGAAGTTTTGGATCAACAAACTCAGCTAGAGATTGATGTATTTGCTATGCCAGATTCGGCAGCAGCCAAATTGGTAGAAAATTTCTTAAAGCCCTTAATCAGTCAGCTCAAAGAAGCTAAAGTAAATTATATAGACAGCCTGAACAACACTGAATTAGTTCAGCAATATAATATCCAAAAACAAGGAGAAATGATTGTTCACAGTGGCGATGAATTTTTTCAGTTATCTACGTTGTCATATGAAGCATTCTTTAATGGCTTGAAACGGTTAAACCAGCCACAAGATAGGTGGATCGTATTTTTTGATAACCTAAGCAGTCATTCATTCAACGACCCCGGGGGGGTAAGTCAAAGTAACAGTTACAGCAGTTGGTTGAATCAATTGCTGGCCGCTAGCTACCAAGTCATTGTGTTGACGTGGCAACCACAGATGGTACTACCAAAACAAGCTCAATTGATTGTATTGGCAGCGCCTTTGGCCAGTTTAACAGTTGCTCAAATTCAATGGTTAGAAGATCAAATATCTCAAGGTCGCAGTGTTTTGTGGTTGACTGATCCTAAATTTGCTACCTTACAACCTGCACTGTCGTTACTTTTTGATGTGATGCGTACCGATGCTTTTCATCAAGGTCAGTTAGTGATTAAAGAATACCCGGGGCATATAGTGAATAAGAGTTTTGACAGGCCATTGGACTTATTTGAAGTGATGCCCTTTGAAACTGGTAATCAACCTGTGTGGTTGAATGAACAAAGCCAAGTGTTGGCAGCAACCCAAGAAATTGAAGGGTTGGGTGATGCTAAATTATCGAGTCGTTTGATGGTGATTGGTGACAGTGATTTTTTGACTGATCAATACCTCAACAGTGGAGGTAATCTTGAGATGTCATATCGATTGATTGATTGGTTATTAGCACATGACGATCGCATTGACTTGCCAAGTATAGGCGCGGGTGATACCCAATTACATTTCAAAGCGATTGAAATTCTGTGGTTTGCAGGTATCATGTTAATTCTAATCCCTTTGTTGCTGTTGATCATGGCAGGGTATTTCTGGCGTAAAACAAAATAATTAACCCTGTAATTGATGTAAATAAGTGAGCAAAAATTAATGGATATCGGTGAAATCAGAAAAGAGTACACGCAGTCGGGTTTGAATCGGAGTGATTTAAAAGTCACACCTTTGGCTCAGTTCGAACTTTGGTTTGAACAAGCGAGAAAAGCAGGGCTTGATGAAGTTAATGCCATGAGTATTGCTACAGTTCGAGCCGATGGCATGCCACAAGTCAGAACCGTATTGTTGAAACAATATGATGACAGGGGATTTGTTTTTTTTACCAACTACAATAGCTCCAAGGCTCAAGAGCTGGCCACAAATTCCAAGACTTCAATATTGTTTCCATGGTTAAGCCTAGAGCGTCAAGTCAGAATAAGTGGCGAGGTTGAAAAAATTTCGAATACTGAGTCATTCCAATATTTTACCTCTCGACCCAGGGGCTCTCAGTTGGGTGCTTGGGCTTCTGAACAAAGTCAAATAATAACTAACCGAAATGTACTTAAAGCTACGATGCAACAAATCGAAGATAAATTTAATGACAGTGTAATCCCATTGCCAGATAACTGGGGCGGTTATCGCATCATTCCTGAGTTGTATGAGTTTTGGCAAGGGCGGAGTAATCGATTACATGATCGGTTTAGATATAAGCTGCAGTCAAAAAAATGGCAGGTCGATCGATTGGCTCCCTGAAAGCCCTTTGATCTATTCAGTTTTTAATCCTAATTTGGTTAATTGTGGCAATTTGTTAAATATTATAAAAAAAACCGA
>CALLLZ010000099.1 GCA_938008005.1 uncultured Marinicella sp.
CTGGGAAATATCCTTACTTAGCTTACATCATTCCTTTACAATAATAGTTTACGTTTAACTTTAATAAATAAAACAAACAGGGTTCCTTATGGTTGAATCAGTGCCTAATGAGGCCACAGAAAAAGACATTTCGGCATTAAATGATGCGCTTAAAGATGAGCGCATGGGTGCAGTAACGCGGATTGTTAATGGCATTCCAGGTGCTGAAGTGGCCTTGTTTTTGGAATCTTTACCTGTTGATAAACGACAGGCAGTTTGGGATGTTGTAGATGAAGCCACCCGAGGGGAAGTGTTGGTGTCATTGCATGATGAGGTTCGTGATAACCTGATTGAAAACATGGAAACGGAGCAGTTGGTAGAAGTCACACGAGGGTTAGACCTTGATGACATGGCTGACATTATTGTTGATTTACCAGAAGAAGCATCTAACCAATTGATCCATTCGATGGATAAAGCATCGCGGGACCTGTTGAAACAAGTTTTATCTTATGATGAAGATTCAGCTGGTGGTTTGATGAACCCTGATGTGTTAACAGTTCGTTCCGATGTTAATATTGAAGTGGTCATGCGTTATATGCAGTTCAGAGACAGCATTCCTGAACCCGTTGGGGATTTATTCGTGGTGGGTAGAAAAGGCCACTACAAAGGCCGAGTACACCTGGAAACCATGTTAGTCAGTGACCCCAAGACCAGGATAAAAGATATTATGGATGAGGATGCACCGGCTATTTTGGATAAAACCCCTGCCAGTGAAGTGGCGCAAGATTTTGAACACAATGATTGGATTTCAGCGCCAGTGGTTGATGATAAGAATATTCTTATCGGCCGCATCACAATTGACGACATTGTTGATGTGATTCGTGATGAAGCTGAGCGATCAGTGATGCGGATGGCGGGTTTGAATGAAGAGGGGGACATGTTTGCCCCCATCATGACTTCATCTAAGCGCCGTGCAGTGTGGTTAGGTATTAATTTATTAACAGTTTTACTGGCTGCTTTTGCAATTGGTTTTTTCGAAGACACCATCAAGGAAATCACTGCCTTGGCAATTTTAATGCCAGTGGTGGCCTCAATGGGAGGTATTGCTGGTTCTCAGACCCTCACATTGATGATACGCGGTATGGCAACCGGTCAGGTAGGTAGTGGCAATATTAAGGACTTGTTGAATCGTGAATTTATGATTGGCGTAATTAACAGTGTGTTGTGGGCCACCGTATTGGCAGGTTTTTGTGCGTTCTGGTTTAAAAATTGGGACATGAGTGTGGTGATAGCGATTGCTTTGGCCATTAATCTGGTAGCTGGCGCTTTAGCAGGCGTGTTGATCCCTGTGTTACTCAGACGCATGAGCATTGATCCGGCTATAGCTGGTGGAGTTATATTGACTACGGTGACTGATATAGTGGGTTATGTTTCGTTTTTGGGTATTGCGACTTGGTTGTTAATTGGTTGAGTTATCTGTTTAATTAAAAACTACTTTCTCACGTATATATGAAGGTTTGATTTCATTGATGTGTTGGGATTTTTCAGAAAATTCATTTTGTGCCAGTTCTAGAAGGGCTACTGCATTTGGCAAAGCATTTTTCTGTACGTTTGTTATTTTAGACGTCACTTCTATCATTGATTGAAAAGCACTTCCGCAACAAATATCAAAACCTTGGGTAATCACATCTGAGGGGGGAGATAAAGCGTCTTCACAAATTCTGATAAGTTCACCCTGTTTTATTTCAAAACTGGCCCAATAGACTTCTCCCATCCGAGCATCATTGGCAATCAGTAATTTTGAATCCCGAGATTTGTTTTTATTCCAAATTTGATAAGCCATATTATGCATGGTGGAAATTGCCATAACAGGTATTTCAAGAGCCAAAGCTAAACCCTGTACAATTGACATTGCAATCCTGACACCGGTAAATGCGCCAGGGCCTTGGCCAAAAACGATGCCATCGATTTGGTTCTTTTTGAGGTTATTTGCTGTTAACAGCTCATCCAAATAACCCAACACCAATTCCGCATGTTTTCGTGGGGCAATTTCAGAGTGGTGGGAGATTCGACCTGCATGTAGCAGAGCCACTGAGCAGTTTTCAGTAGAAGTTTCAATGGCAATCAGGTTCATAGTCTACATATCGTCATTCCCGAAACCAAAAGTAGGCGTCTTAAGCGAAGCGGAAATCTATTAATGCTAAAATAAAGTCTTTAATTATAATTCAATGCCATGAAAAGTGTATTATTTGTGTGTTTCTGTTGTTTTTCTTGGGGTCTTCAAGCCAGCGAATACTTTCTTAAGCTCAAAGGTCAGCCAGTTCAAGGTGCATTGATCGTTGCACAAACCAATCCTAAGGCTGAAGTTTTTGTCGATAACACCAAAATGGCAGTGACCAATGATGGCTATTTTATCTTTGGTTTTGGCCGTTTTGATGACAAAGATAAAGTGCTCTCAATCATACACCAAGGCTATACCTACAAAACTACAGTGCCAGTGAAAGCACGTGATTTTCCAACCGAGCGTATTGATGGTTTACCGGCTAATAAAGTGAATCCACCAGCTGAACGCTTAGCGAGAATTGCCAGAGAACAGAAAAAAGTCAAAGCAGCTCGAGGTGTCTGGTCTGAACAAAAAGCTTTTCTGGAACAATTTATTTGGCCAGCTGAAGGTCGAGTCAGTGGGGTATATGGCTCTCGTCGGATATTGAATGGTGAACCCAAGCGACCTCACTATGGTATGGATATCGCCAATGTAACTGGATCACCAGTAATTGCTCCAGCCAGTGGTGTGGTTACGATGTCAGTCGAAGATCATTATTACACAGGTGGAACTATCATCATCGATCATGGTTATGGTTTGAACAGTACTTATTTACACCTCAGTCAAGTCAATGTCACTGAAGGTCAAGTGTTGGAGCAAGGCCAAAAGATCGGTGAAATAGGCGCCACTGGCCGTGCTACAGGCCCTCATTTAGATTGGCGTATCAATATTGGTACATCTTTGCGCTTGGATCCGCAGTTGATTATTCCTGATCAACAGTAGTTGATGGAAAAACATTGAATTAAATTCGATGAAAAAAAACAAAAAGCGTTCCTTGTTATCAAAAATTAGGCGTTGGCTTAATTGGCTTTTACTGGTTTGGTTTTCTACGACGTTGATGTTGGTGTTGGTCTTGCGTTGGTTGGACCCACCAACTACAGCTTTCATGCTGCAACGTTATTACAGTGATTTAAATGGTCCCATAGAACTGAATCATGAATGGCGTGAATTGAGATTGATATCACCATCTCTGGCCATGTCAGTCATTGCATCAGAAGATCAAAAATTTGCAGATCATTGGGGTTTTGATGTGGCTGCAATACAAAAAGTTATTGAAGCTGGTCAAACGGGTAAAAAAATGCGTGGTGCCAGCACGATCAGTCAACAATTAGCGAAGAACTTATTCTTATGGCCGGGGAGAAGTTGGATAAGAAAAGGGCTTGAGGTATATTTTACTGCTGCCATCGAAACTTTGATTCCTAAACGGCGTATACTTGAATTGTATTTAAATGTGGTTGAATTTGGTGATGGGGTTTATGGCGCCGAAGCCGCAGCAAAAACAATTTTTGGAGTTCAGGCTGGATCTTTGAGTGCCAATCAAGCAGCCTTATTAGCCGCTCGCTTACCCGCTCCTAAAACTTATGTAATCAGTCCGCCCTCAGATTACATGAAAAAACGTTCGAATTGGATTAAACAACAAATTAATCAACTAGGCGGTAAGGCTTATTTGGATCGTTTGTGAGTACTACAAACCCACTTGGGTATGTTTTGAATAGTTAAATCTTTATATTGGCAATAATCATGTTTATGAGATATCGTTCTCAGCCATAAATTTGTCAATTACCTCAATACAATCTTGATACTTACGAATTTTATATTGCAGTCCGCTTTGATAACTGAGCA
>CALLLZ010000100.1 GCA_938008005.1 uncultured Marinicella sp.
TTGATTCAAGGCCAACTTGATATCTTCATAACTACCCGGCCAGCCACCACCAACATCTCCAGTACGACGGTATTCTAATGACCACACCGGATGTCCTGCTTGGGCCAATGCTGTCGCCATGGGAAACGAATGACCAACGCCAAATGCGTTGAGCCAACAACCTCCATGAACCAATATAACCAGAGATTTATGCGCTTCTTGCTTAGGTAACCACAACTGGCCATATTGCAAAGGATCTTTTCCATATGCCACTTCAATGTTGGGTTCTCTGGCGGGTAATTCTGTTACTGTTTTGAAACTGACTTGAGGATCTACCGATAAATAGCTGATATCAGAGACTGCGCTCATAGGTGGTTCAGCCACACTTTGAATAGCTAACAACGTTGAAAAAATGGCAAAACAGAGGGTTTTATTCATCACAGTCACTGGTTTTTTTAGTGACTATAACAAAGCTGCTGACAGAAACCAATGCCATTATTGGCTTCTGTCAGCAGATGGAGTTAAGAACAGCCCTATTGACAACTAAGGTAAATCAACATTTATCACATTTGACTCAACAGGTTGGCCATGCATAAATTGCAACATGGTTTCAATCACTTTGGGTGAAGACTTGAACAAATTATGGCCGGCATTTTGAACGGTTATTTTTGTGACTTGAGATAAATCAGCAACGGCTTCATGTTGGCTCTCAATATAGGTTCGCCCATCTAAAGTTCCACTGAACAGTAAGGTTGGAGTATCACTGCTTGCTTCCTTTCGGAAGGTTTCACCCAAATCTAAGCCCAATTCATATGCCAAATCAGTGAAGTACAGCGAGAAGTTCAAATAACCACCTAACAGAGCAGATTTTGCTTGTTTTTCGATCACATTACGGCGCGACGGACTGATACCAGATGCCATATCCATAACTGTTCCCATCAGTCTGAACTTAATCGGTTCTTTGGGGTTTAGGTGCTTTTGGATGATTCCTGAGATGGGCGCAGTGATGCCCGCATCTACAGCTTGATATAACATCAACATTTGTTGGGCTCTTGATGGATCAGAGATCATTCCAGACGCCATTTGTTTCATTAATCTTGCTTGGAGCAAGTAACTGATTTCTTTGCCTTCATCTTGCCACGTCAATAATATGGGCTGGGCTTCGAGTTTTTTATGAACACGGGTCATCAACGCTTTAATGTCAATTTGCATTTCAGTCTTGTTTTTAGCTTGGTTTAAGGCGGTTTCAAAACGTTTGAAATAAGCGTCCGTTCTGGCTGGATATTTTATGGTCTGAGACAGGCCTTCAGCACTGGCGATGATCACTTTATCGAGTTTTTCCTCCATAATTTTCATCGCTGCCAAAGCTAAATGACTGCCATAAGAAATGCCCCATAGGCTGATCTTATCTGCATCTAATTGTATCCTGAGATCATTAAGATCAGCCACACTTTCTGTTGTGGTATAAGCTGAGTAATCAATGCCTTTATCTTGCCAAAACTTAAAACATTTCTTCAAAGCTGTTTGATTTATTTCGATGTATTCTTTATCACTGACAGGACGATCTGTAGGCACATATTGATCTGACTCACATTCTGGCAAAGTATCTGAATCTCCAGTACCACGTTGATCAAAAGCGATCACATCTGCCACTTCTCGCATCGCCATAAACAGCTCAAAGCGACGGTATTTAGCTGTAGCAATGCCAGAACCACCTGGACCACCGGCTAAATAAACGATCGGGTTACCTGGGGTTTTACTGGTACTTGGAAATCTAACATAATGTAATGGTATGGTTTTACTGTTTTTCTTTTGACGATTTTCTTTTACATGGAATACCCCTTTGTATGCAGCAACAGTTTTGTCATCTCCTGTTGTGAATGTGATGGAGGTTTCATGTTTGAGTGGCTGGCTCAAACTTATGGTGGCCAGTAAGATACTGATCATTATCAATAGAATTTTCATGTGAGTTACTTCTGCAGTTAAAAATATCACAGTAGCAAAACTAAGCCATTGAGTGATGAGGTGTTCTGTGAGCGGTTGTGTTTTTTCTACCAACGGACTTGGTTAGATTCTTAAAAAACAGTACCATGTGCGCATGAACACTCAATTCATTCTTAAGCTGATTTTGATTTTATTGATGTGGTTATTAAGCATCAATAGCCACGCCAGTAAAATGAAGCCATCGGCCATGGCATTGGTCTGTGAAATGTCCTCAACACTGCTGCTTAATAAATTCATCACAGATTTAACAGAAGCAGATTTTTCTGACGACGAATGCGAAACAATAAAAATCAGATCGATAGACCCAGAAAAGCGTTTGTTGTGGGTGAAAATAAACTTCAACATAGATGCTGAAATGAAGAAAACGAATCAACCGATGGGGTTATTCATATCTGGAAAAGCTTCATCAACTGCCTACCTTAATGGTCAATTAATTGGTTCTAATGGTAAACCCGCATTGCTTAAAGCCAATGAAATTGTGGGTTTAATGGATACAGTCCTTCCTTTGGATAAAGCACTTTTGCAAGAATCAGAAAATAAGTTAATTGTTCTGCTTTCAGCCCACCATGGTTTTTTAGATTTGGGTTCGCCTATACACCGCATTTCTTTAGGCAGGTATCAAAATCCCACAGACAGTATATTAAGGCACTACTGGCCTTCATTACTGCCTTTTGGAGTTTTACTACTGGGCTCATTTTATTTGATTTTAATGACTAAAATGAACCAACTGCCGCACAAAACTTATATGTTACCATCGATGGCCTCTTTCGCTGCTGCTCAATTGTTTGTTGAGGTATACCGTGGACTGTTTGCTTATCCTTACTCATTTCATGATTGGCGATTGTTATTGGTATTGTTATGTTCATTGGGTTTTGGAATGTGTTTATTGACCTATGTGTTATCCATGATAAAACTTAAAATGCGAGGTCAACACCTGTTTGCTTTATCCACATTAATCACCTTATCAGTGGTATTAGTAAATGGTTTCGATGTTAAAAATATTTTGGCCATCTTATTACCCGTCGTAATCGCTCTTATTTATGCTGCCTTCGCTTGGCGAAAAGGCCAACACAACATGCGCTTTGTTTTCATGTTGTTGCTGTTGTTTTTGTTAATGATACTCCTAAGTGCTTACGCATTTATTGATACTGTCTATTACTATTGCGTGGCTTTATTGATTTTCATGCTAATGGCACAACAAGCAGTGCAAGTCAGCCATACAAAAAAACAACAGCTAAAGTATCAAGCTCGAGCCACACAACTACAACAAGTGATTGACCAACAAGAAGCGCAGGATAATACGGACCAACTAGAAATTCGCAGCGCTGGTAAAGTGGAATGGGTTTTAATCAATGAGATAGCCTACTGCAAAGGAGCTGGTGATTATATAGAATTGGTTTTGCTGGATGGCAACACCAAGCTCTTTTATGGCAGCTTATCTGAATTATCTCTGCGATTGCCCACTACTTTTTTAAAAACACATCGATCGTATTTGGTCAATACCACATTAATTAATAGCCTTGAAAGAACTGCTTCAGGAGCTGGAAAGCTTAAATTATCTCATGGATTTAATGTACCTGTCAGTCGTCGTATCTTACCAAAAATAAGAGAAAAGCTTGGTTAATACATTTAATGAATCTCTCAGGATATAATATCTGAATGAGTCAAAATAAATCACATAAAACAGCCTTGATGTTACCTGGTGGCGGGGCTCGTGGTGCCTATCAAGTTGGCGTTATAAAAGCAATTATGGAGGTGATGCCTAAAGATTTTTGTTTTCCAATAGTTAATGGCACCTCAGCTGGTGCAATTAATGCGGTGGTGATGGCTTCACATGCAAAGGATCAAAGGCATGGCGTCAAAAGACTTAACCACTTTTGGACCACCATACATTGCGCAGATGTTTATCGAACCGATGCCAAACAAGTTTTTAAAACCATGGCTAAGGTGCTTGGTTCACTGCTGTTTGGACGCTTGGGCGTAAAACCACCACAATCATTGTTAGACAATGGCCCATTGGCTGAATTGCTCAAACGTGAATTACACCTTGAAAAAATTCAATCCGCCATTGATGAAAACGTGTTAACAGGTTTATCTATTGCAGCCTCATCCTATGACACTTCAGTGGCCAAATGTTTCTATCAAGCCAATGATGCTGTCATACCATGGCATCGAACCCGACGGGTTGGCGTATCCCAAGATATCACCGTTGAACACATCATGGCATCAACCGCTTTACCGTTTTTATTTCCAGCACAATTAATCGACCATGAATATTATGGTGATGGTGGTTTACGCAACACAGCACCTTTATCACCTGCCATTCATTTAGGCGCTGATCGTATTTTGGTGATTGGTACCCGAGATGAAAGCCCCATTGATATACCCCAAGAAGCCGGAGGCTATCCCAGCATGGGTGAATTGGGAGGTTATATGTTGGACACCATTTTTATGGATACCATGATGGCAGACTTATCACGCTTACAACGCATCAACCAAACCCTTAATTTGGTCAGCAAATCTGCACGCCAAAAGATTCCTTTGAAGCCCATCCAGACTATGATTATTAAACCCAGTGTCGATGTCAGGAGCATCACTGAGGCACATGCCGAAAGCATCCCCAAACCGGTTAAATCATTGTTGAAAATGATCGGTGGTTGGGGCAAAGATTGGCGCATGCCCAGTTACTTGTTGTTCGAACCCAGTTACACCAAAGCATTAATTGAACTGGGATATCAGGACGCCATGGACCAAACAAATGAGATCAAAGTATTTTTGCAATGACAGTAAAAATAGACATTTTGATTATTTTTTCAATGCAAAAAATTTGACCCGTATAAGATGAGTCACATAACCAATATTATTTTAATAACTGTCATTGACGATGGTGCACAACAAGATGATGAGCATCCAAATGTTGATATATTGAATACATTTTTTCAAAAAAATGGTCATGGCAAAGGTATTAAAATAAATCAAGTTGATGGTTATGCAGGTGGTGGGAAAGCTATGGGTTGTGATGTGTTTATGGCAGCCATTAATCATTTAAATATGGCTGAATTCCTTAAGGCTTTTTATGCCATTCAGTGGGAAGCACCAGAATATGTTCAACTGTTGTTAAAAGATGAACATGATGAAAGGTTTTCAATCTATGAACCTCAAATCTAATCATACCCTGATTACTTTATTTTGGTTTTGGGTTCGACAATCAACCCGTCATACGAAATCAGTCTTTTTTATACGTTTTAGATTAACTCACCCATAAGGGTGATAGACATTGCACCTATTCCAGTTATTATAAGGTTGTTATTTATCAGGAGTTATTCATGACAGATCAAAATCAAAACATGAAGTTAGGTGCTTTCTCAGTCAGTTTGGCAGTCAAAGACATAGAAGTTTCAAAAGTGTTTTATCAGAACTTGGGGTTTTCTGTGGTTGGGGGTGAACAAACACAAAACTGGTTGATCTTACGCAATGGTGAACACACCATCAGTTTGTTTCAAGGTATGTTTGAAGGCAATATCTTAACCTTTAATCCAGGTTGGGATGCACAGTGTAATCACTTGGATGAGTATATTGATGTCAGGCAGATTCATAAAAAATTAAAAGCAGCGGGTGTAGAAATTACAGACACTAATTTGAATGACGACTCAGGTCCTGGTCACATCAGTCTGGTAGACCCTGATGGCAATGCCATTTTGATTGATCAGCATCGATAGTATCTTACTCGCCTTCTTGGCTTAAGGCCCCTACTTTTGGTCGAGCTGCGCCCGAAAACCGGCTGTGTTCGATTTCATAGATGAGTCCGGCTCTGACTCGCTGTGCTCGTCAACCGCCATCCATTGAGAATCACATCTCTTTATTATTTGCAAGATGAGAGAGGCATAACAAGGCTGTTGTTTAGAGCCATGGTTTGTTATATTGCAACTTTATAAACCCATTCATTCCTTAAAGAGGCTTTATGACAAACAAACATTTCATTCATTGGCTATTTATACTGACAACGTTTTTGTGTATTTCTCCAGCCAATGCTGAAGAACATGAAACAACCGATCAACCCAGCAACAAACATTACACGGGTATGGATGTATTTGACCTAGAGTTTGTCAGTGATCCGCGCATTTCTCCAAACGGTAAACAAGTCATCTATACCCTTAACAGCAATGACATCATGACTGATAAAACCAAGTCCAATTTATGGATTATTGATATTGAGGGCTCGAAAAACCGCCCCTTGTTGTCTGGAAAACACAGTTACTCCTCAGCGCGCTGGTCACCACAAGGAGATCGAATAGCTTATATCTCATCAAAAGAAGGTTCTCCGCAAATATACATCAGGTGGATGGATACTGGACAAACTGCATTAATCAGCGATTTAAGAAAACCACCTTCATCATTGACTTGGTCTCCAAATGGTAAGCACATTGCTTTTAGCATGGCAGTGCCCGCTGAAAAGTCTAACTTGATCAAAAAACGAATCAAGCCCAAAGGTGCGAAATGGTCTGATCCAGCCATAGTGATTGATACAATCAGATACCAAAGAGATGGCATAGGTATCGTCCCACCCGCTTATACGCATATTTTTGTAATCCCGGCCAATGGTGGCTCTGAAAGGCAATTAACTCAAGGTGATTTCAATCATGGCGGTTCTTTATCTTGGGCGAAAGACAGTAAGAGCCTGTTGTTTTCAGCCAATAGAAATCAAAGTTGGCAAAGACAAACCATTGAAGGTGACATTTTTAGCGTAAATTTATTGGGCCAAATGAAACAGGTCAGTAGTGAATCGGGTTCTGAATCAGCACCTACTTATTCACCTGATGGAAAAAAAATTGCATATATCAAAACGCCTAATTTAAAACTTTCTTACGTGAGGTCTACTTTATTTGTTATGAACATTGATGGTTCTGACCCCAAAGAATTGACCATGGATTTAGATCAAAGTATTGATTCCTTTGATTGGGCAGGTAGCAATAAATCACTGTACATTGGTTATGACGAACGCGCCATAAGGCGCGTGTCACAGGTTAGCTTAAACGGAAAATTAAAAACTAAAGTTCAAGGGGTAAGTGGTACTTCAATTGGCCGACCTTATGTCAGTGGCAGTTACACAGTCAGCGACAATAATGTCATTGCCTATACCCGCGGATCTGCTTCAAGACCAGCTGACCTTGCGGTGTTCAAGTCAAATAAAAATGAAACCATCACCCAAGTTAACGAAGATTTTTTGGCCCACAAATCTTTAGGTAAAGTGCATGAAATCATCTACAACTCTTCGTTGGATCAGCAAGAAATTCAAGGTTGGTATATCACCCCACCTGACTTTGATCCAGCTAAAAAGTATCCGTTGATCATAGAAATTCATGGTGGACCTTGGCTGTCTTATGGGCCGTATTTTTCAGCAGAATTACAACAAATGGCAGCTGCCGGATATGTGGTGTTTTACGACAACCACCGTGGTTCAAAAGGGTATGGTACCGAGTTTTCATTGTTATTGCACAACAAATATTCTAGCCCTGATGACTTTGCTGATCATATGTCTGGTATAGATGCGATGATTGAGAAAGGTTTTATTGATGAAAAGAACCTATTCATTGCAGGTGGTTCAGCTGGAGGAATTGCTGCAGCCTACGCGGTGGGATTAACCGATCGCTTTAATGCAGCTGTAGCCGCTAAACCAGTGATTAATTGGGTCAGTAAAACACTGACTGCAGATTCATCAATCAGTCAAATTCGCCACCAAGTTCCCGGTATGCCATGGGATCATCATGAACACTACTGGCAAAGATCACCTTTATCATTGGTTGGTAATGTCAAAACCCCAACCTTGCTACTCACCGGAGAAAATGACCGTCGAACACCTATTTCAGAAACCGAACAATACTACCAAGCCCTGCAATTACTTGGAGTAGATACCATGATGGTTCGCATTCCAGGCTCACCTCACGGTATTGCTGGAAGACCCTCACGTTTACTGACCAAAATAGATCATATTTTGGCTTGGTTTAAGCGCTATAGGACAGATGTTGAATAGCTTAAAAAAGTTATTATTGCAAAGAGTCCCGCTACGTGGCAATCTCCTCAAAGGTTGCTGTGGTTAATGACACAGAACCTAACTTTCTTTTCTCTATGTAAAAGGTAGATTAAAGTAGACGGTTATGAATTTATGGTCTTATCGCCCAGTATCATTTATGATCATTTCAAATTTGGTATGACAAATACATGTGTAAAGATTTAATATGCTTTTAAGAGGTTTTAATGATCAAAGGAAAATTAATAAGTATTCGCAATGTACTAGAAAGGGATTTAGATGAACTTTACAGTTTGTCTTTTAACTTTGAAAATCCCGGGAATTTCATGCCTCTAAATTTTGTATCTGAGAGCTCTTTTAGGAATGAATTTGTTACAACTGGATTTTGGAAAGAGCATAGTGGAAAGTTGATTGTTGAAGACAAATCAGGTCAAATAGTCGGAGAAGTTGGGTGCTTTAAAGCTGCACATTATATAGATGGCAGAGAAATATACTATCGAATTTATAATGGTTATCAAGGAAAAGGGTATGCAGGAGAAGCGTTAAAACTAGTCATTAAACTACTGTTTGAATCATCTTCAATGAATCGCCTTCAAGCTGTAACAGTTCAAGGCAATGATATTTCCGAGCATATGCTAAAAAAAGCGGGTTTCTTATTCGAGGGAACAATGAGACAAGCACGTTATTTTAAGGGGCGTATTGTGAATCTCAATATTTTTTCACTTATTCGTGATGAATGGCAAAAATAGCAATGCAATCAAACATACAAATATGGAGAGGGCTTTATGTCAATGTGGGAAGTAGACGAGTTGTTAAAGGACAGTATATCTTTAGTGCAAGAATCTAACTTGTCTGTTATGGAAAAAAGAAACCTCATATGGAGTCTTGAACATTTATCTGAAAAGTATGAAATGGATGCTGGTGGTTTTTTGAAAACAGAGCATGATGATAATGCGTTATATGATGAAATGCCTCCTTTTAAAATGGGTGAAATTATTGCTAAGATTGCTATGAAGGAAAATCAGACAGACTTTATTTATGACTGGTCAGCATTTTTACTGAACTTTTCAAGTGAGTATTTTGAAGATAACCTAAAAGAAGGGCGGCTTGATGAGATAAAAGAAATATATCATCAGAACAATTATAATAATTATAAGCCTAAGCATGCAACGCTTACTATATATCAAGCAGGCAATGATTATTTTAGTGATGAACAAAACCAATTGATCAAATGGTTTTTAGATCATTAAATTGAGTTAGAAAAAAATAAAGGCATTTTTATATATCAGCGAGGATTTAAACCGTCAAACCATTCTCACAGTTAGATTAATTGGCTGCTCAATCAAAATGGGGTGTGGTTTTTTCTCATTCCCAAGCTTCTGCTTGGGAATGCATAGGAATCTCGAACTATTTAGAGGTATTGAAAATTATAGAATTATGAGTCGTGGGTTTAATTTAAAACAAGTTTGAATATTACATTAATATTTAAGAGTTCCTTGAGTGATAAAAAATGATTTCCAGCTGTAGGAGATATTTCCACTCGCTTCGCTCGGTCAATATGACAATTCTATCTCAAAACTCAAACCATTCGCATAGTCAAATTAATTCGGTGATCGCCCAAAATAGGATGAGGGATGCCGCGGTTGGTTTTCACCCCATGATAGATCAATCGTGCACTGCGACCCCATACCATGACATCACCATCATACAACTCAATTTCTAATGCTTTGTTATTTCTTGAGTCACCATAAATTTGAAACCGTGCACTCATACCCAAAGACACAGAAACGATGGGTTGGGATAAATCAGGTTCATTCTTATCTTGATGTGCGGTCAGTTCTCGACCTTGTTTGTAATGGTTGATCAAACAGGCATTGGGATTAAAGTCATTGAACAGTGCTTTATTAGCTGCTTTAATTGCTAATCGCTTAAATGAATGGGGCATGGTTGGCCAAGGTTCGTTTGATGTGGGATCTTTGGCTGCATAACGATAACCAGATGGTTCACTGACCCAACCCAAATCGCCACAGTTTGTCATTGATATGTTGAGTTTTTTACCCCCTGGCGTATACATAAATCGAAAGGGTGCAACTGTGGTTACCGCTTTGACATCAGCAATCAATGAATCATATGAAGTGAAACTTCTGAGTATATAAACATCTTGCTGTATCTCTTCAATTTCATTGGCACTGTCAGTGAATAAATCAGACACTGTCAAATTGACTGGTTTTCTTCAAACCTTCAAAGTGGCGCTTGAACTTTTCGATGATTTTGTCTTTTTCTGTAGAGTTTTCATTGCTCATTGCGGCAATTTTTTGCATGCATTCGATGGTGAATTGAATTTGATTCTGAGTAAAATCCATAGCTGATAGCTCAAGTATTTTAGATAAGTTTGAAACCACATCCATTTCATCTTTCAGAAAAAAGGCGCTTGAAGTAAATAACCCTGATGCCTCTTGTTTAACATGCCCAAAATCTTTTTCAAACATGTTTAGAATCTTATTTTTTTCTTCAATTGAAATCAGGCCATCAGCTTTCGCAACAGCAACAATCAACAAAGCGGCCACTTTTTGTGGATCATCAATCGTGAATATGGGTTTGGTGTGATACCGGTTTAGCCATTTGTGTTTTCGATACCAAGCAAATGGATTAAAGCTGTCTAATGTGATGCCAGCTGCACCCAATCGGTTGATAAGAACTAAAATGGTAATGATGGCCCCAGCCAATGCGAGAATGATATGCACAGTTATTTCCTTATATTTAACAGTCATTGATATTAAATTATAGACACCAATATTCAAAGTGTTTTTATTTGATAATTTACCCTTAACTCAACAAAAATATTGTTCGTAAACAACATCATTTCCACTAAAGAAACCAGCCAAAAAAGACTTCTTGTCGTTTTTTTGACAGGGTTTGTCGGGAATCAATAATTTTAAAAACTCATCAATTACTATGCTGCATAACGTCAATCGCAGTTTACATTGTCTTTAAATTTTTATTAATTACTAAAGAGAAATAATTATGAAAAAAACATTATTAGCACTGTCGTTAGCAGCTACAGCTAGCTTCAGTTCACTCGCGCAAATTGCACCTGATCCAGGATTTGAATTGCCTGAAGCTTATGTAACTCCTTACATGTGCGCTAAAGTTGGACCGACTATATTATATTCAGGATATGGTTATATTAACATTGCTAACGAAAGAGCTAGGTGTCTCAGCCTTGGAGGTGATGAATTATTTTTTGGTCCTCCTCCTGGTGGAATTTGAATTTAAAGGTGAATTATGAGAAAAACAATAGTGATTTTATCATTGATTGTATCGATGACCTTTGCGACTGAAAAATCAGAAGCTTTTGGAGCTTTTAATACCATAGAATACATTTGTTTATCAGCGTCTAATGGTGTTGAAATTTTTTCAGGGTCAGCTCCCGCTGACGCAGTTCCTAGACTGACTGCTGTGTGTTCGGCAGCGGGTGGACGATTGCTTGCTGGCTTTCCGTTATAAGTAATCAGCTGCAAAAAAACTATGGCTAATTCAAGCGGTTAGCCATAGTTATACTGACCAAGCGCAAATTTTTCAGATAATAAACCAGCTTTAACTCTCAACATATGTGGTTAAGAATTTTTTGTAAAACTTAAATAACAAAATGCTGTTCTCTGGTATTATTCAATAAAACATTACAAACGAACTAAGGAAATAGTATGTATAAAATTTTTATTTTCATGATTCTGACAACAGTTATGGGGTTGCGAGCTGATGCCGATCCATTCATGACAGTTGATGGAGAAGTGGTGACTCATGTTAAACATTGCCTTTTCCACCATCAAGTATATGAATCACACTTTTCACCTGATACCGTTTGTTCATTCAATGTGAATAACCCACCCCCTGGTGAGGAATACCATGAAACTGCTGCTAGTGCGCGACGCTTAGTTGACATACCTCATGATGAGACGTGTTTTGGAGAGGAGAATTACGAACTTTAATAAAGTAAAAGCAATTTTTTTTGGTATTCAGCCATGACTTACTTCTGATTCTTTATCAATTTCATCAACCTTCTATTAAAAATGAATTTATCATGGATGAATTTCATATTTACCTCCACCCCCACATATTTTCTTTCATATCTACCCGATTTGATGAGCTTTCCCAATAGCTTGATTTAATTAAGGGTTGATGAACAAAAAAGTCATCACCTATGATGATAAATATACCTCGCCCATAATGAACAAAAAGTTAATTCAAAACCTTTTTTTTCTATTTTGAAAATATAAATATTTTCCTAAATAACAACAGCTTTAACATTTTATGATGCATCATATTTATATACTATGACGAGAGTCTAAGAATTGATTTATCATGATGTCATTTATGAGCGTTAAAAATTATGGTCAGAGGTTCATTAAATTGAAAAAATTAACTGAATGAAAAATAGTGTACTTATCTTATTGTCTTTATTCTATTTTCAACTCCATGCTGAAGTTGCAGTTTTTAAGCATTACGGAGTAACTCATGGACTTCCTAACACCAGAATCAATGCAATTATTGAGGATAAAAATGGTCTTATTTGGATTGGAACTGAAACGGCTTTACTTTCATTTGATGGTAAATCATTCACTGAGTATGATTCACCAGAAATATCAATAGAACAAAGCATTCAAAGTTTATATGTTCTTAATAACAATGACGTACTGGTAGGAACCAGAGATAATGGGTTATTAATTTATAAACACAACAAACTGACTCAACTCAGCCATGATGATTTAAACCAACAAATGATCAATGGAATGGCTGAAGGTGCTGATGGCAATATCTGGGTTGCGGCCACTAACGGTATATTTAAACTCTCAAAAAACCTGACCATTAAACGAGTTGAAGACGAGGTCATTAATAGTTTACAGAATCAAAAAATTAATTCAATTACGAAACTAGATGAACAATATATAGTTTTCGGTCAAAAAAATATACTTCACATTTATGACACCATCAACAAAACAATGGATCACATTCGGTTAGATGATGATGTATACATACACGATGTTTACAAA